>NZ_JBEXNN010000033.1:60457-61737 GCF_040611115.1 Streptomyces sp. NPDC003038 | reverse complement strand
GCTGCGGCGTCCGCGCGCGGAGTTGGTGCTGCGCTTGGGCCGGTCGGAGACGGGCGCGGTGATGGTGACCGGGATGCCGGAGGGGGTCTGGGCGCCGGTGATGCGGTTGAGGGCTTCTTCGCCGGAGCGGACCTGGGTGGTCTGCGGGACGATGCCCGCGGCTGCCATCAGGCGGGTCATGTCGCGGCGCTGGCCGGGCATGACCAGGGTGACGACGCTGCCGGACTCGCCGGCGCGTGCGGTGCGGCCGCCGCGGTGGAGGTAGTCCTTGTGGTCGCTGGGCGGGTCGACGTTCACGACGAGGTCGAGGTTGTCGACGTGGATGCCGCGTGCGGCGACGTTGGTCGCCACCAGCACCGTCACGTGCCCGGTCTTGAACTGGGTCAGGGTGCGGTTGCGCTGGGGCTGGGACTTGCCGCCGTGCAGGGCGGCGGCCCGGACACCGCTGTTGAGCAGGTGCGTGGTGAGCTGGTCCACGGCGTGCTTGGTGTCCAGGAACATGATCACCCGGCCGTCGCGGGCGGCGATCTCGGTGGTCGCGGCGTGCTTGTCGGTGCTGTGGACGTGCAGCACGTGGTGCTCCATCGTCGTGACCGCGCCGGCCGAGGGGTCCACGGAGTGGACGACCGGGTCGGTGAGGTAGCGGCGGACCAGCAGGTCGACGTTGCGGTCCAGGGTCGCGGAGAACAGCATCCGCTGGCCCTCGGGGCGTACCTGGTCCAGGAGGGCGGTGACCTGCGGCATGAAGCCCATGTCCGCCATCTGGTCGGCCTCGTCCAGGACGGTGATGGCGACCTGGTTCAGCCGGCAGTCGCCGCGCTCGATGAGGTCCTTGAGGCGTCCGGGTGTCGCGACGACGACCTCGGCGCCGCCGCGCAGCGCGCTGGCCTGGCGGCCGATCGGCATACCGCCGACGACGGTGGCCATGCGCAGCTTCAGCGCGCGGGCGTAGGGGGTCAGCGCGTCGGTGACCTGGACGGCCAGCTCGCGGGTGGGGACCAGGACCAGGGCCAGCGGCTGCCTGGCCTCGGCGCGCTGGCCGGAGGTGCGGGCCAGCAGCGCCAGGCCGAAGGCGAGGGTCTTGCCGGAGCCGGTACGCCCACGGCCCAGTACGTCACGGCCCGCGAGGGAGTTCGGCAGCGTCGCGCCCTGGATCGGGAACGGCACGCTCACGCCCTCGGTGCCCAGCGTGGCCAGCAGCGGCGCGGGCATGTCCAGATCGGCGAACGCCTCGACCGCGGGAAGCGCGGGAGTGATCGTCTCGGGCAGGGCGAACTCCC
>NZ_JBEXNN010000033.1:0-60361 GCF_040611115.1 Streptomyces sp. NPDC003038 | reverse complement strand
TGCCCAGCGTGGCCAGCAGCGGCGCGGGCATGTCCAGATCGGCGAACGCCTCGACCGCGGGAAGCGCGGGAGTGATCGTCTCGGGCAGGGCGAACTCCCCCTGCAACGCGGCCGGCCGGCGGCCGTAGCCACCGGAGCGGCTCGGCGCACCAGAGCGGCCGGGGGCAGACCCACCGAAGCGGCCACCGCCCCTTGCGGAGCCGGAACCGGAGCTGTTGCCACGGGTGCGGGAGAAGCGGTCGTTCGTCTGTGCGCGGTTCATACGGAACCTTCCTCGACACGGCACGTATCAAGGAATTCCCGCAGCAAAACGCGTGGCGCGGAGAATCGCAAGAACGGGCCAAAGTGAAAGCGAAAGCGGAGTCGACCGCGAATAAATCGCGAGTCAGTCGCTGAAATGCGTGGAGCGACCCGGACGATGGGTCCGGGTGTCCAGCGTGCAAGCTCGTACGGAAATGCGATATCCGGAGCCGGGTCGAACGTACGCCGTGCGATGAGACGGCGATTCCACCAGGTGCATACCGTGGGCGGAATCACCATGGGGCACGGAGGGACTGCGGCGTGAATGCGTGTAGCTGGGGCCCGCACCCCGAAGGATGCGGGCCCCAGCTACGAAGTACGCGTCAGCGATTAGGCGGGAACGATGTTCTCGGCCGTCGGGCCCTTCTGGCCCTGCGCGATGTCGAAGGTGACCTTCTGGCCTTCCTGAAGCTCGCGGAAGCCCTGGGCGGCGATGTTCGAGTAGTGGGCGAACACGTCAGCGCCGCCACCCTCCTGCTCGATGAAGCCAAAACCCTTTTCCGCGTTGAACCACTTCACGGTACCAGCAGCCATGTCATATCTCCTTTGGGGCAGTACATCGGGATCCGCACTGTGCGGATGCCGTGTCGCCGCGATGATTACCCCGCCCGGAAATGACCGGAAATACAAAAGCACTCCCAGTCGACACGAAGCCGACCGAGGGCACTTGAAGTTTTGGGAACCACAACTGCAACTGAGAACAACAGTAGCACGCCCATCCGTCTTGGGGCGTTAGGCAATTCCACTCCGCCCGTCGGGGTAAAAACTCTCCCGGCCGGGCTCGTTAAACCCTCACTTGGCGACTACAGATATCCGCCTTCAGGCCGCCGCGAGCCGCCCAGCTGCCCAGTTGCCCCGCAGCAGCACGGCCGCCTCACGGGCCGAGGCGGAACCGGCACGGCCCTGAACCAGTGGACGGTGGGGGGCCGAGGAGAAGCCATCCGAAGGGAGAGCGTGCGCCGTTTCTGTCCGCAAGACAGGGTCGGTCCGTACTCGTCGCGCTCCGAAGGGGTTTCCCCGCAGCCTAGACTCGGGCAGCCCAACTGAGGGCGCCGGCCCGAGAAGGAGAGCCAGAACGTGACCATCGCCAGTGAAGCGCCGATCTACGCCCAACTCATACGGGAACGCGGGGATGTTCCCGGCCAGGTACGCCGCGAGGCGGAGCAGATCCAGCAGCAACTGGCACGGGTCATGGCACCTGCTCCCTGGGCCGCGACGGCCGGCGGCCGGCGTTAGAGCTTCGACCGCCCACCCCGCCGACCGCTCGGACGGCTATCGCCGGGCTCGCCGAGCCCGGCCCCTGGCCGGGGCCCCAATCCCGGCCAGGGCGCTCGCACACGCCCGTGCCGCCCCACCGGCCTCCGCGTCGGCCGGCGCCTCGCATGTACGAGCCGGCCACTGACTCCGGAGCGGGTGCGAGACGTTCTGGGTCGGGTCACGCAGCGGGGACCGCACCACGTCATGCGCCGCGAGCGCGGGTCGGTATCCATCCGTCCGGGAGGGTGGGCGGTAGGGTCCGAGGTGATATGTCCAGAAATCTGGTCGGTCACGGTCAGCTGGCCGCCGCACGGTGAGCCAGTCGGCGTACTCGTGGCCGTAGTACCAAGGGGAGACGTATGCGTGCGGGTGATCTGCGTGCGGGTGATCTGGCGGAGCCGTATCCGACGGTGTGTACGGACAACGACGCCATCGATGCGGCTCGGCTCTTCGTGGAGCGCCGGTTGCCGGCGCTGCTGGTGGTCGACCGCGATGGGCGCCCGTACGCCATCGTGCCCGGTTCGCAGCTCCTGAAGATCATGGTGCCCGAGTTCGTGCTGCGAGATCCGTCCTTGGCCCAAGCACTCGCCGAAAGCGACACCGAGAGCCTGCCGGAGGTGCTGGCCGGACTGTCGGTGGCTCAGTGGCTGCCGGAGCAGCGGATCCTGCCCACCGTGGTCGGCCCCAGTGCCGGTGTCCTGGAAGTGGCCGCGCTCATGGTGACCACGCACACCCCGTTGGTGGCAGTCGTCGAATCGGACGGGGATCGGACCCGGACCACGGGAGCGATCAGCGCCGCCCGGCTGATGGAGCACTTCCTGAACCAGCCGTGAGTGCGCTGCGGCGGACGGCCTCAGGAGCGGCCGGCAGCCGGAACCTTCTGCTCCAGGCGGGCGCGCAGGGTGGCGGCGAAGTCCTCGGCACGGGCCAGCTGGACGCGGAGCTTGTCGACCTGCTCGGTGGCGGCCCGCTCGTACTGGCGCACGCGGTCCAGCAGCGCCTCGCGCTCATCGCCTTCGAGCGCGCCACCGCCGTCGAGCGCGCCACCGCCGTCGAGCGCGCCGCCGCCGTCGAGGCGGTCGGTCGCGTCCAGCAGGTCGCGCATCTGGTCGAGGGTGAAGCCGAGGGGCTTCATACGGCGGATGACCATGAGGCGGGCGATGTCCGTCTCGGTGTAGAGGCGGAACCCTCCCTGTGAGCGGGCCGACGGAGTGACCAGGCCGGTGTCCTCGTAGTGACGGATGGTGCGCAGGGACAGTTCGGTCCGCGCGGCGACTTCGCCGATCTGCATGTGCTTGCCGTCCACGCCCGTGATCCTCTGGTCCTTCGCCTCGTGACCGGGCCGCGTTCTGTGCGGCCCCACCGATCTCTACTCTAACGTTAGGGTAGAGTTGCTGATGCGAGGGCGGCCTTTGCCGCGCTGCCCAGTTGCCGTGTCGGGGCCGATGGTGCCCCCGGCGAAGATCCGATTGTTGCAGGAGAGAGCGTGCGCGAGCCCATGACGCCCGGCGCCGTCGCCTGCCCACCGTGACGCTTCGCCCCTGGACGTGAGCCCGGGCCGCGCCTTCGCGCGGGTCCCCGCTCCGTACTCCTTTGGCTTCCGGCCCGCCCTGGGCGGACCGTCCGCGGGGTGCCGGCCCGGCCCTTCCGCGTTCTCCCGCACGCCCCTGGCCCGCCAGAGGGGGGCGTGCCCGAGCACGACAGGTTCCAGATCCCTTTGTCTTCCGCTTCCCTGATGTCTCCCGTCGCGCGGCTGCGCGGCCTGCGCCCGGACTGGCTGAACAACCCGAAGGTCTGGCGTACCGAGGTCCTCGCGGGCCTGGTCGTCGCCCTCGCGCTGATCCCCGAGGCGATCTCGTTCTCGATCATCGCCGGGGTCGACCCCGCGATCGGCTTGTTCGCCTCGTTCACCATGGCCGTGGTCATCTCCATCGTTGGCGGACGCCGCGCGATGATCTCCGCTGCCACCGGCGCCATCGCCCTTGTGATCGCACCGCTGAACCGTGAGCACGGCTTGGGCTACCTGATCGCCGCCGTCATCCTGGCCGGCGTCATGCAGGTCGCCCTCGGCGCGCTGGGGGTCGCGAAGCTGATGCGGTTCGTGCCGCGCTCGGTGATGGTCGGCTTCGTCAACGCCCTCGCGATCCTGATCTTCATGGCCCAGGTCCCCGAGATGCACGACGTGCCGTGGCCGGTCTACCCGCTGATCGCGGCCGGTCTGGCGCTGATGGTGTTCTTCCCGAAGGTCACCACGGTGATCCCGGCGCCGCTGGTGTCCATCGTCATCCTGACCGTGATCACGATCGCAGCCGGGATCGCGGTGCCGACGGTCGGCGACAAGGGCGCCCTGCCGTCTTCGCTGCCGGTGCCCGGTCTGCCGGACGTGCCGTTCACCATGGACACCCTGACGACCATCGCGCCGTACGCCTTCGCGATGGCGCTGGTCGGTCTGATGGAGTCCCTGATGACCGCGAAGCTGGTCGACGACATCACCGACACCCACTCCTCCAAGACCCGCGAGTCCATCGGACAGGGCATCGCCAACATCGTCACCGGCTTCTTCGGTGGCATGGGCGGCTGCGCGATGATCGGCCAGACGATGATCAACGTGAAGGTGTCCGGTGCCCGCACCCGCCTCTCCACGTTCCTCGCGGGCGTGTTCCTGATGGTGCTGTGCATCGCCTTCGGGCCGGTCGTCTCCGACATCCCGATGGCCGCCCTGGTCGCCGTGATGGTGATGGTGTCGTTCGCGACCTTCGACTGGCACTCCATCGCCCCGCAGACCCTCAGGCGGATGCCCGTCGGGGAGATCGCCGTCATGGTCATCACCGTGATCTGCGTGGTCGCGACCGACAACCTGGCCATCGGCGTCATCGTCGGCTCCGTCACCGCCATGGTCATCTTCGCCAAGCGCGTCGCCCACCTCGCCAACGTCAGCGCCGTCACCGGCCCCGACGCGGGCACGGTGGTCTACTCGGTCACCGGCGAGCTGTTCTTCGCCTCCTCCAACGACCTCGTCGGCCAGTTCGACTACACGGGCGACCCCGACAAGGTCGTGATCGACCTTTCCTCCGCGCACATCTGGGATGCCTCCTCGGTGGCCGCGCTGGACGCCATCGAGACCAAATACGCCCAGCGCGGCAAGACGGTGGAGATCATCGGCCTGAACGACCCAAGCGCCGACCTCCACGGCAAGCTCACCGGTGAACTCGCCAGCCACTGACCCCGCCCCGCGATGAACACGAGAGGACCCCGGCCCGTCGGCCGGGGTCCTCCGTCGTTCTCGGGTTCAGAGCTGAGCGGCTGTGCGGGTGGAAGAAGCGGAATCGGTAAAATATTCTAAAAAGTGACATAACCACCTGAGGCGGGCGCGGTCGACTGGGCGTCGTCCAGCCATTCCCGCACCCGTTCGGGTCAGGAGGGGCACGCAATGGATCCCTGGCTGCTCTGGTTGATCGCCGCAGCGCTGTTGGCTGTGGCGGAGATCTTCACCCTCACCGCCGCGCTCGGACTCCTCGGTGGAGCCGCGTTGGTCACGGCGGGATTCGCGGCGGTCGGACTCCCGCTGCCCCTGCAATTCGTGGTCTTCACCGTCGTCGCGACGGTCAGCGTGCTGTTCGTGCGCCCTGTCGCGTTGCGCCACCTCATCCAGCCCCAGGGAGAGCGATTCGGCGTTGACGCACTGGTCGGCAAGGCCGCCTACGTCGTCTCCGAGGTGACGGGCCGGGGCGGCAGGGTCCGCATCGGCGGCGAGGAATGGACGGCCCGCGCCTATGACGAGACGCTGGTGATTCCTCCCGGAACGACCGTCGATGTCATAGAGATCAGCGGCACCACCGCCCTCGTCTACCCCCGGGAGTGAACCATGGAAGCTTCGGCGTTCCTCGTCGCCGCACTGATCGTGGCGCTCTTCGCAGTCTTCACCGTGCTGCGGGCGGTACGCATCGTGCCCCAGGCACGTGCTCGCAATGTCGAACGGCTCGGCCGCTACCACCGCACGCTGAAACCCGGCCTCAATGTCGTCATCCCTTACATCGACCGCGTCCATCCCGAAATCGACCTGCGGGAACAAGTCGTCTCCTTCAAACCGCAACCGGTCATCACCGAGGACAATCTGGTCGTCGAGATCGACACCGTCCTGTACTTCCAGGTCACCGACCCACGAGCGGCCGCCTATGAGATCGCGAACTTCCTTCAGGCGGTCGAGCAGCTCACCGTCACCACCTTGCGCAACGTGGTGGGGTCCATGGACCTGGAGAAAACCCTCACGTCACGCGACACGATCAACAACCAGCTCCGTGGCGTGCTCGACGAGGCCACCGGCAAGTGGGGGTTGAGGGTCAACCGGGTGGAGATCAAGGCCATCGACCCCCCGCAGTCCATCAAAGACGCGATGGAGAAGCAGATGCGGGCCGAGCGCGACAAGCGGGCCGCGATTCTCGGGGCCGAAGGGCAACGCCAGTCCCAGATACTCACCGCCGAAGGCGACAAGCAGTCCGCCGTCCTTCGCGCGGAGGGCAACCGGACCGCGGAGATCCTCAAGGCCGAGGGCCAGTCCCGCGCCATCGACGAGGTGTTCCAGGCGGTGCACCGCAACGACCCCGACCCCAAGCTGCTCGCCTACCAGTACCTGCAGATGCTGCCCCACCTCGCGCAAGGCCCGGGCAGCACGTTCTGGGTGATCCCCAGCGAGGTCACCTCCGCCCTCCAGGGAGTCTCCCGCGCCTTCAGCGAGGTGCTGCCCCAGTCGCCGGCCACCCGCGAGAGGCCCACCGACGCCACGGCTGCCCAGGCTGCCGACGACGCGGCACGGGCCGCGCAAGCCGCTGCCGAGGCCCTCGCCGACGCGGCCAAGGCCGATGGCACCACCTCCGGAGCCTTCCCGGCCCGCCCCCTCACCGACGGTGGATGAGAGCAGGGAGACACCAGGACGAACGGTTCGCACTCCGCGCTGACCGGCGAACGGGTGGGCGGAGTCAGCCGTGTCCGCCGGATCCGCAGGCCCGCCGGTCATGTTTGGCAGTCGCAACCGGGACGGCAGCCGCACGGATCGGCCTCACCGCCTGACGCCGTCGCAGCGGCCGCTGGTGTAGCGCAGCAGCCCTTGCCCTGCCAGGCGTCGCGGCCTTCCTTGACCGCGATGGCGGCGATGAGGAGGCCGGCGAGGGGGTCGGCCCAGGACCAGCCGAGGGTGGCGTTGAGAAGCAGGCCCACCAGGAGGACGGCCGACAGGTAGGTGCACAGCAGGGTCTGCTTGGAGTCGGCGACCGCCGAGGCGGAACCGAGTTCGCGGCCGGCTTTGCGCTGGGCGGCGGACAGGAACGGCATCACGGCCAGGGACAGCGCGGCGATGACGATGCCGGGGACGGAGCGTTCGGCCTCGCCCGTGCCGGCCAGAGCCCGGGCGGCGTCGACGCTGACGTACGCGGCGAGCGCGAAGAACGAGAGGCCGATGATCCGCAGGGTGGTCTTCTCCCTCGCCTCGCGCAGGGCGTGCTCCCGGGCGGAGAACTGCCAGGCGACCGCGGCGGCGGAGGAGACCTCGATGACCGAGTCCAGGCCGAAACCGATCAGCGCGGTGGAGGAGGCGAGCGTCCCGGCGGTGATCGCGACGATCGCCTCGATGGCGTTGTAGGTGATGGTCACCGCGACCAACAGACGGATCCGGCGGGCCAGTACATCCCGGCGGAGCGCCGCCGGAGCCGTGCCGATACATATCTCGGCGGTCATCTCAGCAGCAGCCCTTCTCTATCGCGTCCGGGCAGGCCTTGTCCGCCTCGACCGCCACGACGGCGGCGCGCAGGTCGTCCAACGCGTGTCCGAGGCGTCCGTCGGCCAGCTCGTAGCGAGTGCGGCGGCCGACCGGCACCGCGACGACCAGGCCGCAGTCGCGCAGGCACGCCAGGTGGTTCGACAGCCGGGTCCGGGAGATCTCCAGGGCGTCAGCCAGATCGGCAGGGTGAGCCGGGGCCTGGCGCAGCGCGAGGAGGATCCGGCAACGGATGGGGTCCGCGAGGGCGCGCCCGAACCGCGCCCGCACGGCCTCCCGCACATGCCAGCCGCCCGGTTCCCGCCGATGATGGGTAAATGGACGTCACCGAGGTACTTCTGCCCGGTGTGGGCCTGCGCTACGAGTTCACCAACCACCGCGGTGACCGGCTCGGTGTGGTGGCCAGGCGAACGGGCGACTTCGAGCTGGTCGTCTACGGCGCAGAGGACCCGGACGAAGGGAAGCCGGTCCTCCAGCTCAACGGCGAGGAGGCTGAGACGGTCGCGGAGATCCTGGGAGCACACCGGATCGCCGAGCGGTTCGCCGACCTGGCCAAGGAGGTGCCGCGGCTGCTGTCCGTGCAGGTCAAGGTGGCCTCGGGCAGCACGTACGCGGGCCGGCCGCTCGGAGACACGCGGGCACGGACGCGGACCGGTGCGTCGGTCGTCGCGATCGTCCGGGGAGAAGACATCGTCGCTTCGCCCACACCCCAGGAGATCCTCCAGGGCGGGGATGTGCTGGTGGTGATCGGAACAAACGAGGGCATCACGGGCGTGGAACAGATCATCCGGGGCTGAGGCCCGTGCGTACACCAGTCGCGTTGTTCCTGGAGCTCGGCATCATCCTGGGCGCTCTGAGCGTGCTGGGGACGCTGGCGCGGCACTTCACGCTCTCGCCCATCCCGCTCTACCTGCTCGCCGGGCTCGCCGTCGGCGAGGGCGGGATCGCACCCGTGCCCGCCGCCGGTGAGTTCGTCGAGACCGGCGCCGCCATCGGGGTGGTCCTCCTCCTGCTCACCCTGGGCCTGGAGTTCTCGCTGCCCGAGTTCGCGGTCGGCATGCGGCGCCATGTGCCGTCAGCCGTGGTGGACCTGGGACTGAACGCCGTCCCGGGAGCTGTGGCGGGCTGGCTGCTGGGACTGAACGGAGTCGGGATTCTCGCGCTGGCCGGCGCCACCTACATCTCCTCCTCCGGCATCGTCGCCCGCCTGCTGGAAGACCTGCGGCGGCTCGGCAACCGGGAGACACCGGCGGTCCTGTCGGTGCTGGTCATGGAGGACTTCGCCATGGCTCTGTACCTGCCCGTCCTCGCCGTCCTCGCGTCGGGCGGCCAGTGGTGGCAGGCGGTCCTCGGCGTGCTCGCGGCGGTGGGCGCCGTCACCGTGGCTTTCACCGTCTCCTACCGCTGGGGCCACCACGTCGGCCGCCTCGTCTCCCACCCGGACGCCGAGCAGCTCCTGTTGCGGGTGCTGGGCCTGACCCTGATCGTCGCGGCCCTGGCCGAGGCCGTTCACGCCTCGGCCGCTGTGGGAGCCTTCCTCGTCGGCCTCGCCCTCACCGGCGAGACGGCCGCCCGTACCCGCGCCGTGCTCAGCCCCCTGCGGGATCTGTTCGCCGCCGTGTTCTTCCTGGCCATCGGCCTGTCCGTCGACCCCGGCGAACTCCTGCCCGTCCTGCCCGCGGCGCTCGCGCTCGCCGCCGTCACCACCGCCACGAAGGTGATGACCGGCAGGTTCGCCGCGGCACGTGATCACGTCGGGCGACGCGGCCGGCTACGTGCCGGCACGGTGCTGATCGCCCGAGGCGAGTTCTCCCTGGTGATCGTCGGGCTCCTCGGCACCATGCACGACCCCCTCGGTCCGCTGGTGACCGCCTACGTCTTCATCCTCGCCCTCGCCGGCCCGCTCCTGACCCGGCTCGCCGGCACCGTCCCGCTCGGGAAGAGCCGGCCTCCCGATGCGAAAGACGGCGCGGCGTAGCGGCGGGTGAACCCCGCCGGCATGCCGGTCCGTGCCCGCCGCCCGGGCCGCGTGCCTCACGGGCGGCCGACGGTCCCGGAGTCGTCCATCGCTTCCCGCGGCTCCGGCCGGGCCGGAACCAGGCCCGGCTCCAGCGGCATCTCAGGCGTCTGCCGGCGACGGCGCCCGGTGAGGTAGCCGGCGATCGGTTCGGTGTAGCGGGCGGTGAGCGGGCCGACGATGACCAGGACCAGGACGTAGGCGGTGGCCAGCGGGCCGAGGGACGGCTCGATGCCCGCGGTGACGGCGAGGCCCGCGATGACGATGGAGAACTCGCCGCGCGCCACGAGCGTTCCGCCGGCGCGCCACCGTCCCTTGACCGAGATCCCGGCGCGCCGGGCGGCCCAGTAGCCGGTGGCGATCTTCGTGCCGGCCGTGACCACGGCCAGGGCCAGGGCGGGGAGGATCACCGGGGGGATGCTGGCCGGGTCGGTGTGCAGGCCGAAGAAGACGAAGAACACCGCGGCGAACAGGTCCCGCAGGGGGCTCAGGAGGGTGTGGGCGCCCTCCGCGACCTCCCCGGAGAGGGCGATGCCCACGAGGAAGGCACCGACGGCGGCGGAGACCTGGAGCTGCTGGGCGAGGCCCGCGACCAGCAGGGTCAGGCCCAGCACCACGAGGAGGAGCTTCTCGGGATCATCGCTGGAGACGAAGCGGGAGATGACCCGGCCGTAGCGGACGGCGAGGAAGAGGACGAGCCCGGCCACGCCGAGGGCGATGGCGAGGGTGAGGCTTCCGGCGGCCAGGCTCACGCCGGCCAGGAGGGCGGTGATGATCGGCAGGTAGACGGCCATCGCGAGGTCTTCGAGGACCAGGATGCTCAGGATCACCGGGGTTTCGCGGTTGCCGAGTCGTCCGAGGTCGCCCATCACCTTGGCGATGACGCCGGATGAGGAGATCCAGGTGACGCCTGCCAGGACGACGGCCGCGACGGGCCCCCACCCGAGGAGCAGGGCCATGGCCGCACCGGGAAGCGCGTTGAGCGCCGCGTCGACCAGGCCCGCCGGGTACTGGGTCTTGAGGTTGGAGACCAGGTCGCTTGCGGTGTACTCCAGGCCGAGCATGAGCAGGAGCAGGATGACGCCGATCTCGGCGCCGATCGCGACGAACTCCTCGCTCGTGCCCAGCGGCAGGAGTCCGCCCTCCCCGAAGGCGAGGCCGGCCAGGAGGTACAGGGGTATCGGCGAGAACTGGAAGCGTCCGGCGAAACGGCCCAGCAGTCCCAGGGCGAGGATGATCGCGCCGAACTCGATCAGGAAGACAGCGGAAGAGTGCATCGCGCTCACTCCCGGCCGAGAATCGCGGCAGCGGCCTCGAGACCCTCACGGGTGCCGATCACGATCAGCGTGTCGCCGCCCGCCAGCCGGAAGTCCGGAGCAGGTGACGGTATGGCGCCCGCACGGCGCAGGATGGCGACGATCGAGGCGCCGGTCTCGGTACGGATCCGCGTCTCCCCCAGCACCCGCCCGTTCCAGTGCGAGAGGGAGGACAGCTCGATCCGCTCCGCCACCAGACCGAGGTCGGTCGTGGACAGCAGGTTCGGGCTGTGGTGCGAAGGCATCAACGCGTCGATCAGCGCCTCCGTCTCACCGGCCGTCAGCTTCACCGACAACGCGCACTCGTCCGGGTCGTCCCTGCGGTAGGCGTTCAGCGTCCGGGCGCCGTCACGGTGGGCGATCACCGACAGACGGCGATGCTCGCGCGTGGTGAGGTCGTAACGGACCCCTATGCCCGGTAGCGGAGTACTGCTCAGACGTGGAACAGGCACGGCGAACCCCCAGGCTTATGGCGTTGTCGGCGGCAGACGGGACGGTAACGGAAGGCACGCCCCACCCCCGTGATCCTACCGATCAGCTGATCACTCGAATCAGTTGCCCGCCGATCAGCGGCTGCGTCCCTCCGCGCGCGAGCGGGCCCGGCCTCCGCTGGAGGAGACGCCGGGCCCGCTCGCTGAAGCTCGGGCGTGGTCGCTCACGCCGCGCCGGATGACTACGCCAGGGCGTCGTCGCACGCGTCGCCCCGGCGGGCCGGGAGACGCGAAGCGTGCGCCGGATCAGTCGGTGGACAGCGCCTGAAGGAGGTCGGCGACCTGCGGGTCGGGAAGGGCGCGGGCGACATCCGCCTGGGCGACGATCCCGACCAGGCGGTGGCCGTCGATGACGGGCAGGCGCCGTACCTTGTGTTCGCTCATGGTCCGCAGGATCTCCTGCGCGTCGTCATCCGCCCCGATGGTGACCGCCTCGCCCTGGGCCAGCTCACCGGCCTTGACCTGTGCCGGGTCCTTGCCTGCTCCCAGGACCTTCACCACGATGTCGCGGTCGGTGAGCATGCCCTTGAGCTTGTCGTCCGTACCGCAGATCGGCAGTGCTCCCACGCCGAGCTCGGTCATCTTCTTGGCGGCGGCAAGGACCGTCTCCTCAGCGCCGATGCACTCGGCGCCCTCCGTCATGATTTCGCGTGCTGTAGTCATCAGGCGGTGTTCCTCTCTGCGGATGAACGAGGCGGCCCCGACGGGGGACGGGGCCTGCCCCGGCGGGGAAGGGGACTCGGGTGAGGCCCCGACCCCGCGGTGTCGGATCAGGTGTGGAGGCGGCTGTTGGTTCCGTCGTGCTCGTCGGCGTGGTCCTCGTTGAACCAGTAGTCCCCCGCCGCCAGGTACCGGAAGGAATGAACGCGCTCGCGGGGCAGGGCGACGGTGACCGCGCGGGTGCCGTCACTGCGGGGCTCAAGGGTGTGGGTGCCGGGCTGCCAGTCGTTGAAGTCGCCGACGACGCTGACCGGGCCGGGTGGGGTGTCGGCGGGCAGGACGAAGGTGACCTGGGCGCGGTCCTTGAGCTGCTGGCGTTCGAGCATGGCAGAGGCTCCTGAGGTCGGGGTGGCTGTTTCAGCTCATCCTCCGGCCCGCGCCCAGGGTCGGCACCCGCATGCGTCCGGGTGGGTTCCGTCTTCACCCGCCCGGCACTGCGCGTACGTGCCCGCCTTCGATCCCCGGCGACGCGGAGCCGGCCGGGGCCGCGTCGCGGGACGTGCCCGACGGCGGCTCGGCCCCGATGGGCAGCGTCGGGCGGCGTCGGGCGGCGTCGCTCGGTCAGCTGCCGACGGCGGTGACACCGAACATCAGGGTGCGGCGGCCGATGTCGTAGTGGACGCTCGGCGTGCTGCTGAGGAGGTCCTGAAGGACGTCGGCGTCATCGGCGTCGACGGTCAGTACCTCTTCCCAGGCGCCCTCGTCGAGGACGAGTTGCAACGTGAGGGTGCCTCGGGCGCCGGGTTCACCGGCGACCCAGGTGAACTGATAGTGGTTGAGCTGACGCACCTTGATGCTGTCGTCGGTGACGGGTTGTGTGACCTTGGGCATGACGATTCTCCTTGGGTGCCGTACGGCGGGCTCGTGCCGACAGGTTGGTGCCGGCGGGCTGGGTGGCGGAGAGCACCGGGCAGCGCACCGCAAGCGGCCGTGTGAGGGGGGCCGGGAGCTCCAGACGGCGCTGCCGGTACTGCCGGCTGCGGGTTAGCAGTGCCGCATCTCGCCGTGCCGGCCGGCTCGCGCGACGGCGGCGGCCAGAGCGCTGCCTCCGGCCGCGGGCAGGGTCGAGGCCGTCCTGCGAAGGATCCCCAGCTTCTGCTGCAGGGGGCGCTGCTGCTCACCGTGGAGGGCGTTGAGTACCAGCACACCGGCCGTCAGCGCCGGTACGGCCCACTGCAGCACCGTGAGCTGTTGCTGTGCCTGCTGCAATTCCATCGGGTGATCGGCGGCCGCCTCGGCGTCCTGGGGATCCGGGGACGTAGCGAGCTCGACCCTCTTGCCCAGCACACGGCTGTAGGCCGTGGCGGCCAGCGCCGCTCCTGTGAGGACCGTCTTGGCCATGGTGGAAGCCCCGACTCCGCTCTGGTAGGCCAGCCGGGCTCTGTTCGCGCCGAGGAGGCCCGCTCCGCCCACCAGGTGGGCGGCGATCGCGGCCGCGTTCACCGGTGTCCAGGCGGCCCAGCCCGCGCTGGCGAACCGCGAGGCGGGCATCGGCTCGCCGCCGATCTTCCTCGCCGCCCCGTTCAGCCCGACGGCTCCCATCAAAGAGCCCCCGAACCAGGCCGCCAGGCCGATGTCGTGCATGCTCCGCAGAACCGTGTTGCGCTCCGTCATGTGAATCCTTCCAGGCTCAGGTCCCTGCGGTCGCAGGGCACCGCACCAGCCTCAAGGTGATCGACGGCGTCGGCCAGATGAGGCACGCACATGGGCGAACCCGTTCCCCGGACAGCGGACGAAAGGGAAGTGACGACGGGCAAGTACGTCCAGCTCGGCCCGTGAAGACCCGGTACGGCTAGGAAGGCGCGGGCGAACCGCTCGAGCTGATGCACGGGGGTCTGGACACCGACGGACAGCATCTTGGTCGCCAGGAGTAGATCGTAGCTCCGGTTGACGTACTGAGGATCTCCGTGCGGAGACCAACGTCCTCCGGACCACCGTGCGGCGGCCCCGGCGGGGCAGCGACGTCGGCCCTGCCGAGCGAGCCTCGCGGGCCGCGAGCGGACCGGGCTGGTGGAGGGTACGTGTGCGCAGGGCGTGCGCCGGCAAGGGCCCGGTACGTCCGCGCGCCGCCCGTATGGGCGATCCCCGGTGGCCGCGGCGCTGGTACTTCTCTTCATGATCAAGGCCGGGCCTGTGAGTGCGGGCAGCCCGGGAGCAGGTGGGCCACACAACGCCCCCTTCACACGATGACAACCCAGGAGTCTCAATGACGAAGTCAAGCCGCTTGCGTGACCGGCGGGGCGGAGGTGAAGACTCGCCCGTCACGCAGCAGGGCCCACCACACGCTGGCCCGTCGGCGGGCCAGAGCGATGACGGCCTGGATGTGTTTGCAGCCCTCGCCGCGCTTCTTGAGGTAGAAGTCCCGGTGAGGGCCTCGCGGATGATGCTGGTCTGCGCGGACATGTAGAACACCCGGCGCAGACGGCGGCTGTAACGCTTGGGCCGGTGCAGGTTGCCGGTCCGCCGCCCGGAATCACGCGGGACGGGCAACAGCACGGCCGCCGATGCCAGGTGACCGGCGTCCCCATCGGGTCCGCCGTATCGACGGCTCCGGCGTCCTGACGAGGGTCGCCGGGGGCGGCCTGCGTAGCTTCGCCGGGTAAGGCGCGGCCGCGGTGCGGGCCCGCCTCGCTTTCCCGGCCGCCCTTTCGGTCGAAGCGGGCGGGGGTGTGCTCGTCGCCGACGGGATGAATCACCGGGTCCGCCGGATGAGCCCCTCGGGCATCATCGACGCCGCTGTGGGAGACGGCTCCCGCGGTGGAGGCCCACGACCACGTCCCCGCCAGCCGATCCCCCGCATCCTCGGCCAGGTCAACAGCTGTTTGCGCCAGTGTCTGTGCACCCTGGCCCGGTATGGGGTGGCCCTGCGCCGGCGCGAGTCCGCGCACGCCCGCGTACTGCTCGACACGGTCCGCCGCGCGGTTCACCCACACCCCGTACCTGCACCGACCACGAGTGCATCGGCTACACGGCCCAGGTAGCCGCCATCGACGGTGCCACCGGGCCGTTACACCGACGGCGAACTGAAGGTGGGCGCCGCCAACCCCGTCAAGCTCAAGGGCCGCGTCCTCCACCCCGAGGAGGACCAGGCCGCCCAACGAAGTCCGCGGGCCTGGGCGGCATCACCCGGGAACCCCCGCAAACATCTCGCCTCGCAGTATGAAGGGAGCATCATGACGACAGCCGACCGGGCTCAGATGCGGATCATCCCCAGCAGTAACGGGGTGATCCATCCGGGAGGGCAAATCCACTTCATCCCCTACTTCAGCAACGACGGTCCGGGCACCGCCGACCGGATCACCATGGAGAGCACCGTCTCGCCTGGCCTGAAGGTCACCGGGCTCTACGGGGGACCGTGTCAGCGGACCGGCGAGAAAACGGTGGCCTGTGCATGGCCGAGCACCCCGCAAAAGGACCGGTTCGGCTGGACGAAGATCTCCGTCACCCTCGATGCCGACCACCCGGCCGGCACCACGGTCTCCGCCACGCTGGCACTGACGGCGTATCGCGATGGCGCCATCAGCGACCGGGCCGAGCACACCATCACCTGGCAGGTGAAACCCGCTCCCACTTACCCTCGTCCCGAGAGCACCGCTTTCCCCCATCCGCGCACCCTCTCCGTGCGGGCCCTGCCGTCGGCCGAGTCCGAGCGCCGCCGCCTTGCGCAGCAGTTCGCGTGGGCCGACTTCCAGCCCACCGGCTACTACCTCAACCCTCACACCGACCTGACCGTCACCGTCGCCGGTCTGGCGCCACACCACCGAGCCCGGCCACACCGCGCCGGAGGTCACGGTGGCACTCGGCGAGCAGGCCATGCCCGTCCCTCTGTACCGGCAGGGAATGACGACCCAGGCGCAGTGGGCGGCCATGCTGGATGCCTCCACCGTGCCACTGGTCGAGCACGCCGGGCGCCGCGTCATCCTCACCGGCCTCCTGCCCTACGTCAGGCGCCACCAAGACGAGGATCAGGAAGCGCTTCTCGCCCTGTACGAAGAGATCATCGGTGCGCAGGACGGCATCAGTGGCTTGGACGCGCAGTCAAAAGCGGGCGCGACACCCCCAGTTTCCTCCGGCCAATGGTCGTCACCACCCGGCGCGCGACCAATCCGAACTCCACGAACATCCGCGCCGCCATGCCTCTGGAAGGCGATGGCAGCGGCACCTACCGCGTGGACCGGCTGAAGACCAACTGGGGGCTGTGGCACGAACTCGGCCATCACCGCCAGCACACCAGCCACTGGAGCTGGCCCGCCCAGGGCGAAGACACCGTCAACATCTACAGCCTCGCCGTCCGACGCCTCTTCCCCGACCGCACTGCCGAACACGGCACACCAGCGGAGTGGCGCAAGGCCCAGCAGCACCTGGCCGCTGGCGGCACCTTCGACGCCGCCGACACTTCGTCCGCCTGGCCATGTTCGAACAGCTCCGTGTCCCATTCGGCGACACCTTCTACCACCACCTTCACCAACACGCCCGCAACTCCCCCACCGTGGTCGAGTCCAACCGCAAGCGATGGTTTGCCGTCACGGCATGCAGCATCACCGGACAAGACCTGACCGGCTACTTCACCGACTGGGGACTCCAACTCGATCGGCGCGCCCGCGACGAAATCGCTACCCTGAACCTCCCCGCATCCACCACAGACCTGACCACCACGCCGGTCTACCAGAGCCCTTGACCCAACCTCGTCGGTGGCGGTGGCGGTGGCGGTGTCGGCGATGCCGTATGGCTGGAGCTGGCCCGACCAACCTCCTTTGCGAGCGCGCCGCCGGTCACCCGGACAGCCCCATGCTCTACTCCTGACCGCGCAGTTCGTCGCCCGCTCCGTTGCTCTTCGCGGCCCGGCTCGACCGCCCTTATGCGCCGGACCCGGCGCACGCAGGCGCATAAGGGCGTGAATTCTCACTTGCGACTTACTCGACTCGACGTTCCGCGCTTCCGAATCACCCCATGAACGGTTACGGGTTGTGATCTCAAGATTGCTGTGCGTTACATTAGGGGAGGTTGGCGTGCTGCTCTCCAGCCCCATGGTCGGGGACTGCCAGCCCCTTTCCCCTGTGCGCCCCTGCGACGCGGGCCTAGTACTCCACCGACCCCTACGAGGACGTCATCCTCGGCGCCCTCGTCGTCCTCGGGCCGCTCCTGGCCGACCACGCATCCGGCGAACCCCCGTCCGAGACGAGCGGCGCCTGACTCAGGCGCTGCCTCACCCCCCCATGGGTCGATGTACCAGAACGGCCCACGGTAAGGAGTCCGCATGGTCACCCAGACCAAACCGCAGCCGCGCACCGGCGCATCCGTCTTCCCCATCACCGAAGCGTTCACCAACAGCCGCCCGGGCAATCCGAACTGGCGCCTTCTCGGCAGCGCTGAACTCAACGGCAGCCCGCAGCTCACCCCGGACGACTACAGCAAAGCCGGTGCCGCGCTCCTGGACGAGGCATTCCCCTCTTCCTGAGGGGTGGCAGACAGTTCCGCCGTCTGCTGGTCACATCGCTGGAGACCGCGGTGCGGACCGCCCAGCAGAGAGGCTGACAACCATCGCACTGGGGCAGGACTGGCCGCTCAGGCACCGTCCCCAGGCTGCACGAGAAGACGAAAAGGAAACCCGAATGACGCAACAGAACCTGATCCAAAATGGCACCTTCGCCAGCCCTGCCCTGCCGACAGGCAACAAGGAGTGGCGAAACGCGACCCAGTACACCACGTTCCGCACGGACTCCTGGGACATGGTCAGTAGCGGGGGGTACGACCACCTGAACGCCACGTTCGCCAACCATCCCAAGGGTTACCAGGCCGTCGACCTCGGGGCGGAATACCTGCAGGGCGGCATCCGGCAGACCGTCAGCACCAAGGCAGGCGTCACCTACAAGCTGACCTTCGACTGCAGCCCCAACGAATGGTCAAGCTGCCTCGGCACGTCCAACCCGTTCACCGTGAAGATCACGGACGACCGGGGCGGACAGCAGATCGAGCAACGGACCTTCGACGCCGGGACGAATTCCGGGCCTCCCCCGAACGGGAGCGCCGACTGGCAGCGCAAGGAGTTCACTTTCAAGGCCGCCGGTGACCGCACCGTCGTCGCCTTCCACGGCACCGGACCCGTCGGCGGCAGCTGCCAGGCAGCCATCACCGATGTGTGCGTCATCGCCGTCGACGACGTCTCCCCGAAACCGGATGACTCCACCGGGACCAACAGCGGCACCACGGTGAGCGACCTGCAAAAGCAGCTCACCGATCAGCAGAACAAGGCCACCGACCTCCAACGGCAGCTCACCGCATGCCAGGACCACGCCCGTCAGCTCGAACAGGACGCCAAGGACGCCGCCGGGGAGTACGTACGCGGCAAGCGCAAAGGCCGCGAAGACGCCATGAAGCAGTGGCAGGACACCGGCAAAGTCACCCTCTGACCACCCACTGCCACGCACACGAGCAAGGAAGGAAGGCGCAGGACATGACCGACAGCCGAATCGACACCAGCAAACAGGACGCGAACGACAAAGGGGAGGCCCAGGGGCGGGCGGACGCCCTGGCGGGCAAGCCGAACGCGGCCCCACAGCGAGACGGCAGCGGCGGCGCGGACGACTACTACGCCGACGGTTACGAGTACGGCTACCGCCAGGCCCTGAGCAGCCAGAAGGGGGCACCCGGCAGAACGCCCCAGAACGGCGACGGGCAGAAATCCAAGCCGGCCGGCGACCAGCCAACCTTCGCGCACAAGGACGGGACAACGCTTCGGGTGGACCAGGTCGAAAAACCGATGATCGAACTGGACGACCCCAAGGACGCCGGTCTGGCGCTGCTCATCAGCTCCGGAGGCCAGGCGGTCGATCCGGGCCGCATCGAGCAGCGGATCACCGCACCGTCCGGCATGGTCTTCAACGACTACCTGTCGGCCACCTACTTCTCCCACGCGCCGGTTCCCGACGCCGAGCAGCCCTCATACCGGCTGGAAGACGGCGGTCGGGTCATGGTCATCACCGGCAACCCCCATGTGCGGACCAACGAGGCCGACAAGGACGGCTGGCTCTACGGCTTCACCGTTCGGGCCACCAGTGACGCCAAACCCGGCAAACGCAAGGACGGCAGGGCCGAAGTGGGCTCAGCCGAGCCCGTCGCCCTGATCGGCGCCATCGTCTGACCACGGCGGTTCACCGGCAGCAGCAGCCGGCCGAGGCGCGGGCGCGGCCACCACACGCCCCGCGCTCCGGCCGGCGGAACCCGCACGCACAAAGCAGCCAACCAAGGAAGGTACAGCGATGGTCGATGGCCGCCCCACGCCGACGGCTCGTCCACCGAGAGCAGTACACGGGCCGCGAGGATGCACGACAACCGAACGCACCGGCGCGGCGCCTCCTTCGCCCCGCCCGGTACAGGGCGAGCGCACAGGCACTGCCCGTGTTCCGCTGTCCGTACTGGACGCGGCCATGGTGGGCACGGACATCACCGCCGGCCAGGCACTGCGCGAGTGCGTGCAGCTGGCCAGGCTCGCGGACCAACGTGGTTTCCACCGGTTCTGGGTGACCGAGCACCACTGCACGCCGTCGATCGCCAGTTCCTCACCGGCCGTCCTCCTGGCCCATCTGGCCGCGCACACCGCGCGCATCAGGCTCGGATCGGGCGGCGTCATGCTGCTCCACCACACGCCCCTGGTCATCGCCGAACAATTCGGCACCCTCCAAGCCCTGGCACCCGGCCGGGTCGACCTGGGCATCGGACGGGCAACCGGCGCCAACCAGGCCACCACCGCCGCCCTGCGGCCCACCGGCGACCGCACCGCAGAAGACTTCCCGCGCCTGTTGACCGAACTCCTCCACTTCCTGCACGACGACTTCCCCGAAGGCCATCCGTACAGCCACCTCCACCCCGTACCGGGACCCGCACACGACAAGGCCACCGGCCAGGCCCAGTTCACCGGTCGGCCTTCGGTATGGCTCCTGGGCTCCAGCGAAGGCGGCGCCCGCCTGGCCGCCGAACTGGGCCTGCCCTTCGTCTTCGCCCACCACCTCGCTCCAGCAGCCACCATCGCGGCACTCGACGCCTACCGGGACTCCTTCCGCCCCTCGGCCTTCCTGCACCGCCCCTACGCCGCCATCAGCGTCAGCGCGTTCGCCGCCGACGAGGCCAAGGAAGCTCGCCACCACATCCTGCCAGCAGCGCTCACCGCGCTCCACGCACGCCTCGGCGAGCCCCCCGCCCCCTCCCCTCCCCGAAGAACGCAGAAGCCCGCAAGCTGCGCCCCTTCGAACACGACTTCGTCGAACGCCACCTCATGCACGTCATGCACGGCACTTCGGACACGGTGTGCGAACAGCTCGATGACCTCATCACCCACACACGAGCCCAGGAA
Organism: Streptomyces sp. NPDC003038; assembly: GCF_040611115.1. NCBI lineage: Bacteria > Bacillati > Actinomycetota > Actinomycetes > Kitasatosporales > Streptomycetaceae > Streptomyces > Streptomyces sp. NPDC003038. The sequence goes on along the minus strand of NZ_JBEXNN010000033.1, from coordinate 40,140 downwards.
GTCCTCCTCACCACACCCGTTCACACCCCCACCGCCAGACTGCGCTCCTACGAGCTGATCGCCAACGCCTACGCCATGCCACACAGCTCTCGCACCCTCACGTAGCACGGACGGCACTACCGGCACAGCACCAACTCAATCAGCGGCCCACGGGATCCCAGTAAACGCCCGCGCCGTCACGCCGCCAGCGCCGCCTCCACCACCGCCAGCTCCTTCTCCGGGTCGGGCGTGCGGGCCAGTACGTCGAGGTCGTCCTGGCTGTAGCGGGCGCGTACGTCCTCGCGCCAGCGCGCGGCGGCTGCACGCAGCGGCTCGACGGCCTCCGCCAGGCGGCCCAGCCGGTGCAGGACGAGTCCGTAATACCCGGCGGCCTCCGTCCCGTACGCGGAACCGGTGCCCTGTTCCCAGGCCGTGCGCAGAAACGGCTCCGCCTCGGTGTACGCGCCGCGCTGGGCCTTCAGTTTGCCCGCGAGCATGGCGTTCAGCGGGGACCCGTCGCCGGCCGCGCGCACGTACCAGCGCTCCGCCTCCTGGTAGTCCCGGTGGTGCTCGGACAGCCAGCCCATCTGGTTGCACGCGTCGTGGTGCCCCGCCTCGGCGGCCCGCCGGTACCACTGGTCGCGCAGCGCGGGCCTGCGCAGCGAGCCGTACAGCTCGGCGAGGTCGTACGCCGCCTGCGGGTCGCCCGCCAGCGCGGCGGGTTCGATCCAGCGGACGAGGTGACGGTCGTCCGCGCCGGCCCAGTCGCCGAGGATCTTCCCGTACGCGTAGGAGGCGTGGACGTCGCCCGCCTCGGCCCGCTCGCGCAGCCCGGGCAGTCGGCGCAGGTCCTTGCCGGGGGCGATCGCGCCGCCCTCGCGGATCGCGGCGATCCGGGCGAGCTGTTCGACGACGTCCTCGTCGTCCTCCCCGACCTCCCGGAACCAGCGTTCGGCCTCTTCGTACCGACGCTGCCGCTTGCAGAGGAGCCCGAGGTTCCACTGGGCGGGCGGGTGGCCGTCGGCGGCCGCGAGGCCGTACCAGTGCTCGGCGTCGCCGAGGTCACCGCGCTGCTCGTGCAGGACACCGAGGACGTACGCGGCGCCCTCGTAGCCCTCTTCGCGGGCCTGGAGCAGCAGGCCGCGGGCCTCGGGCCAGGACGCCTCGCCGCCGGTCTCCGTCAGGAACACGGCGTGGTCCACGCGGGCGGAAGCGCTGAGGGCTGAAGCCCTGGCGTAGTAGCCGGCGGCCTCGGTGGTCAGGCCCGGGTAGTCGCGGAAGTGCCGTTCCATGTCGAAGAGCGGGCGGAGCGCGTCAGCCGCTGCCTCCCCGTCCCCGGAGGCCTCGGCGGCGTCGAGCCCCGCCGCGACGCGGTCGAAGTCCTCGCGGATCGACTCGAAGAGCTGCGCCCAGCGGAAGACCGCGATGTCGCCCAGGTCGATGTTGCTCATCAGGAACTTCGGCGCCTCGTCGAGTCGCCCCTCGGCCGCGAGCAGCTTGCCGAGCTCGATCTTGCAGTCGAGGTTGCGGCCCCGTTCCCAGCCGCGCCGGAACCATTCGGCGGCCTCCGGATCGCCGTCCTCCTGGAGCAGTACGCCCAGTCCGTACGCGCATCCGGCGTGCCGGTCGGCGACGGCCCGGTAGAGGGCCTCCGCCGCCGGCCGGTCGCCCCGGATCTTCCGGTACCGGGCAAGGGTGTAGTGCGAGAAGGCGTCGCTGGCCGCCACCGCCTGTTCCCAGTACGGGATGCCTTCGTCCACGTGCCTGCGGAGCACGAAGAAGTCGGTGTGGCGGCGGGCGGTCTCGGCGTCACCAGCCCGCGCGGCGGCGACGAGCGCCTCTCCGTGGGTCTGTATGTCCTGCGTCATGCGGGGCATCGTGCCAGGTGGATCCAACGACCGCCGAATTGGCGGGTGTTGCCGCCCCGGCCTTCGCGTGCTGCTTGTTGCCGGCAACCGGCAGTTGGCCTCGTCCGGCGTTACGAGTCGACGGCGCCGCGGGCCGTAGCCGGGTCGAGGGAATCGACGCCCTCCATGAAGCTCAGCATCCGGGCGTTGACCAGGTCGGGGTGGTCCATCTGCGGTCCGTGGCCCGTCTGGGCGACGATCTCGGCGCGGGCGCCGGGGATCAGGCGCGGCACCCGTTCCAGCTGCCGCTTGGGGTGCACGAGCAGGCTTCGCTTGCCGAGGACGAGGTAGAGCGGGGTACGGATGGTACGCAACTCGTCCTCGGTCAGTGGCAGCGGCGCGGGGCGGCGGATCCGGAAGGCCCGGACGCCGGCCTGGATCCACGCGCGCAGTTCCGGGACGACGAGTACGGGCTGCTCCAACCAGGAGGCCAGCCGCGGACGCAGCGCCTTGGGGGCGAAAGTCGCGAAGAGGCTGACGAAGATCCAGACGAAGAAGCGCAGGCCGACCTTCTCCAGACCGCCCGGGTCGAGCAGGGTGACCGAGGCGAGCCGTCCGGGCCGGCGGTGTGCCTGGTTCAGCACCAGCCAGCCGCCGTAGGAGGAGCCGACGAGGTGGACCCGGTCGAGGCCGAGGGCGTCGAGCGCCTCGTCCAGCCACTGGGCGGCGCGCTCGGGCTGCCACATGGGCTCTCGATGGACGCTGCGGCCCGGGTCGCCGGGGGTGTCGAGCGCGTACACGGGGCGTTCGCCGCTGAGCGCGGGGGTGTTGGGGTACCACTGGGCCGAGCAGCCGCCTGAACCGTGGATCAGGACGACCGGCGTACGGGTCTCGGCGGCGGGCTCCGCGGGGCCGTACCGGTAGACGTGGGTGGTGCCGAAGCTCGTCTCCACGTCCGTCTCGTAGCGCGCGGGCGCGCCCAGCGCGTAGACGGCGTCGCAGGCGGCGAAGTACCGGTCGCGCAAGGTGTCGTTGACGTAACGGCCGATGTCGTGGCGTACGCGGGTGCGGGCTCGGGTCGTGTTCTCGGGCACGGGCCACCTCCGGGAGGGTCGGGGTTTTCGTAATACGACCGTACCATGATGTTGATACGGCGGTACCATAGAGATCCGGGAGCCGGATTGCGAACCCACCATCGATGGGCGGAGACACCACACATGCCAAAGCGCGTGGACCACGAGGAACGGCGAGACCAGATCGCCGAGGCGCTCGTCCGGGTCGCCGGAAGGCGGGGACTGCACGCGGTCGGCATGCGCGACGTGGCCGCCGAGGCCGGCGTGTCGCTCCGGCTCGTCCAGTACTACTTCCAGACCAAGGAGAACCTGCTCCTCTACGGGCTCCGCCACCTCACCGACCGCTTCACCGCACGCGTGGGCGTCCGCCTCCGCGCCGCCGGTACGGACCCGGGCCCGCGCGCGACCATCGAGGCACTGCTCCTGTCCTCCCTCCCGACCGACGAGGAGAGCCGCACCTTCCACCTCCTCTACACCTCGTACGCGGTCCTGTCCGTGACCGACGGGGCGCTGGCCGCCCAGCCCTTCATCGACAAGCCCGACGCCGCCGAGACCGCCCTGACCGGTCTGCTCCGGCAGGCACAGGAAGCCGGTCTGGCCGACCCCGGAACGGACGCGCGCACGGAGGCGATCGGCCTGCTCGCCATGGCCGCGGGCCTGGGCACCAGCATCCTGGTGGGCCAACGGGGGCCGGAATCCGCCACCGAGGTGCTGCGCCACCACCTGGACCGGATCTTCACGCCCACGGGAAACACTCCCCGCGCCCCGCATGACCGCGACGGCGCCACGGCGGACCGGTCCTGAGGAGGGTGAAGAGCGCGGCCGCGCAGGGGAGCCGGCAACGGGAGCGGCCAGTGCTGTGACCGGGAAGGTTTGCCGGTAAGCCCGCGGCGTCCGGTGCACTGCACTCGCTTCGCTCGCTCCGTCTCGGCTCTTCGCCCCATCCTTCGGATGCCGAGCTGCATCGCAGGGCGGAGGGCCGCAGCTCGTACTCTCGCGTACTCGCGCGGTCCGACAGCTCGGCCTCCAAGTCCTCGAAGAGGAGCCGAGACGCAGTGAGCGCAGCGAACGCAGTGCAGCGAGGTGCCGTGCCGGGCGTCGCGGGCCGGTGAACCTTTCCGGTCACAGCACTAGGTAGATCCACACATGGCGCTCCGCCGGAATAACCCGGTCGGCGCCTGCCCGCGCCCGCACGGTGCCGACCAAGGCCCACAGCGATGACGAAATGCCCCGTTTGGAACCGGCTTCAGCGGTCAGTAGATCAACGATTCCGCCCAGGCGGCACGCAGACTTCCCGTCCGCGCTGCCCGCCCGCGTCTTGTTTCCGTCCCGTCCCCGACACCCGACAGAACAGATGAGGCCGATGTCCCACCGTCCCGTCCCCACCGGCTCGCAGACACCGCTCCGCAAGGTTCTCACCACCCGCCTGCTGTACTTCTTCATCCTCGGAGACGTTCTCGGCGCAGGGGTGTACGTGCTGATCGGCGAGGTGGCGGCCAAGTCGGGGGGCGCGGTGTGGGTTCCCCTCACCGTGGCGCTCCTGCTGGCGCTCCTGACCGCCGCCTCGTACGCGGAGCTCGCCACGAAGTACCCGCGTGCCGGCGGAGCCTCCCACTACGCCACGCGGGCCTACGGACCCGCCGTCGGGTTCTTCACGGGTTACTGCATGCTGGCCGCCGGCATCGTGTCGGTCGCGGCACTCGCACGCGGCTTCGCCGGCGACTACCTCACCGCCCTCGTCTCACTGCCGGTCGTGATCGTCGCCGTCGCCTTCCTCGTCCTGCTCGCGCTGCTCAACGCGCGCGGCATCCGAGAGTCCACCCGCGTCAACACCCTCGCCACGCTGGTCGAGACGGGCGGTCTGCTGCTCGTCGTGGGACTCGGGGTGTGGATCGTCGCGCGGGGCGATGGCGACGTCGGCAGGCTGACGCGGCTCGGCACCGACACCGCGTCGCCCGTGGCGGCCGTTCTGGGGGGAGCGGTGCTCGCCTACTACTCGTTCGTGGGGTTCGAGACATCGGTGAACGTGGCCGAGGAGACCCGAGACCCGAGGCGGTCCTATCCACGGGCCCTGTTCGGAGCGCTCGTCACCGCGGGACTGATGTACGCCGCCGTGGGCGCCGCGGCTTCCGCGGCCGTGCCGACGGCCTCCCTCGCCGCCTCCGACGGCCCCCTGCTGGAGGTCGTCCGGTCCGCCGGAGCCGTACCACCGCGACTGTTCGCGTTCATCGCTCTGGTCGGTGTGGCCAACGGAGCCCTGCTCACCGGGATCATGACCTCACGGCTGGCGTACGGAATGGGCAGGGAGGGCCTCCTCCCGGGCTTCCTCACCCGCGTCCACCCGACCCGGCGCACCCCTTGGGCCGCGATCGCCGCAACCACGGCGGTGTCCGCCCTGCTCGCGGCCACCGGCGAGATCGACATTCTGGCCGGCACCCTCGTCCTGCTCCTGCTGGCCGTCTTCCTCACCGTGAACACGGCAGTACTGGTCCTGCGCCGAGACCGTTCCGCCCCCGTCGCTCACTTCCGGGCGCCTGCGGCCGTCCCCGTACTCGGCGCCTTGTCGTGCATCGCCCTGGCGACCCAGGTCGAGGCCAGGGTGTGGGCGCGGGGGCTGGTCCTGATGGGCGTGGGCGTCGCCCTCGGCGTCCTCACCCTCTGGCGGCGACGGCGTACCGGGGCGGCGGCAGCAGAGGCAGTAGAGCGGGAAGTCCCCGTGCACGGCGGTCACTGACTGCGGCAGGCCTGCCCGGCCCCGCCCCGCAGTTGTTCGCCCACGAGACGAAAGGACGAAGACCTCGCACATGCGATGGTGGCGGTTGGCAGTCCAGGAAGCCCGAGCCGCACGCGGCGCTGTCCGGGCCGCGCTACGGGAGCCGGGGCCGGAACGCAATCAGGCGATCCAGGCACTGAAGGCCGCGGCAGCGGCCGTCCTGGCCTGGGCCCTCGCCGGCTGGTGGTGGGAGGCGCCGATGGCCATGATGGCGCCATGGTCGGCCGTCCTCCTCGTACGGGCCACCGTGTACCAGTCCGTGCGCTGCGCCGGGCAGCAGTTCCTCGCCATCGCCGTGGGCACGGTCACGGCGGCGGGAGCGGCGACGCTCACCGGGAACACCCTCGCCGCCATGATGCTCGCCCTCCCCCTCACCGCCCTGGCCGGCAACCACCCGAGGTTCGGTGAGTACGGGCTGTCCGCGTCCGCGACGGCCGTGTTCGTCCTCACCTACGGCACGTACTCGGGCGCGGACATCGGGTACCGGCTCCTCGAATCGATGCTCGGCTCCCTGATCGGCGTCGCCGTCAACGCGCTCGTCCTGCCGCCGACCGATATGCGCCAGGTCGAGCAGTCCCTCGAACACATGCGCCGCCGTACCGCCGACCTCCTCTCGGCGATCTCGGACGGCCTCGGGCAGGTCCACGAGGACCGCACCGCGGAATCGTGGCACGCGGAGGCCCGTAGCCTCGGATCGGCTCTCACCGCACTGCGCAACGCACGGCACCACACCGGCGAGAGCCACCGGATGAACCCGGCGGTTCTGGTCCGCGGCTGCGACGCACTGCCCGAGCAGTGGTGGGACGAACACTGGGAGAGGCTCGCCGAACACGTACGGGCCCTTACCGGCACACTCGTCCACGTATCGGAGAAGGCGTCCCCGCCCCTGCCGTGTCGAGCGGTCACCGACCTGGCCGAGGTCCTGGCCGCGTCGGCCCGCCTCTGTGAGATCGAACCCGTCTCACCCCGGGAACCACGCCCGCCCGGGTGCCCGGAGTCCGACGAAGTGTGGCGGACGGCATGGGACGCGCACGACCGGCTCACCCGGCACGTCGCGGGCACGGACTGCGCCGGGGCCGCCACGATCGGAGCGCTGTCAGCCCATGCGCGGCAACTGCTCCAGGAACTCCACCACGCACGCGGACGCGCCTGTGAACCGCAGGCGCCCGCCCGTCACGGGATCCGGAGGCGCCGGCGCCGATCGCGCCGCAGGAAGCGCCGGCTGACCACGGCGCCCTGATCCCGGAGCCGCCGCCCGCGAGGGCTCGCTCGCTTCCCCACCGGTCGCGCTCATTCGAGGCCGATCAGTGGCATCCAGTGCCGGTCCGCCTGCCGAAGGGTGACGAGGAGGACGGCCAGGGTGCCGGCGGCGCCGGTGAGCAGGGACATGTCGGTGCGGGCCAGAGCGGTGACGGCGTCGAGGCGGGGTGTGAGGCCGGCGAGAAGGCGTGCGCGCAGGGCAGCGGCCTCGCCCGGCCCGCCGGTATGGCAGAAGGCTTCGGTCAGGGCGAGCATTCCGGCAGAGCCGTGGCAGACGGCCAGGCGTGCTCCCGCCGGCTGCTCGTCGACCAGGTGGTCTTCTTCCCGGTAATGCCGGCATACGGATCGGAACGCGATGCGGGCCAGTTCACGCGCCGGAGTGCTTTCGGGGTGGCCGGCCCGTTCCAGGGCTCGGCCGGCCTGATGGAGGGCCCATGCGATACCGGGTGTGCCGTAGCACCAGGCCTGGCGCCTGGCGGGCTTTGCCGCGCGGCGGTCGGCGACCGGCCATCGGATCATGCCGTCCCGGTCGCTGGGGCCCTCCGTATGCGCGATGAGCCATCGGGTGAGGCGGGCCAGTGCCTCGGCTACGGCGCCGTCGCCGGGCCGGACCCGCAGGGCTGCGGCGAGAGCGACGGCGATGCCTGGTACTCCGTGGCCCAGGCCGGTGTTGACGCGGCCGTGGCACCAGGAGTTCAGCACGTCATCGCGGTAGGCCCCGATGCGCAGGCGGTTGAGGTCCTCGGCGTCGCACAGACGTGTGAGGTGTGCGGTGACGGCATGGGCGCGACGCATGCCGTCGGGGTTGAGGCTCTGAGCGAGGAGGACGCCTGAGGGGCCGCTGATCAGGTCATAGTCGGTGAAGGCGACGTGTTCAGTGGCCCAGAGTCCTTGTCTCCCGGCCGCATCGAGAGTGGCATCTGCTTGTTCCGCGACGGAGTCGAGGGCGGGCAGAAACGGGGAAAGGAGCCGAAGTCCCGCGAGCCGGGCGGCGAGTCCGCCGTTGTGGAGGCCGGGGTGTTGGGGCGCCGTGGACAGGCGGCGGAGCCACATGGTCATGGCCTCGGCGGTCAGGTCATCAGGCGTGCGCTGATGCAGGAGGACGGCGACCAGTGCCGGCCCGCAGTCGAACCGCACCTGGTCGCCCGCCCGCAGCCAGTGCCCCAAGGAGTCTCGGGCGGCGGCGATGACGTCGTCACGAGCCGCGTCGGCAGCGGGCGGCACCGGGGCCGGTAGCTCGGTGGGGACGGTGCGGGCACAGGGCTGCATGCGGTGGCTTTCGTACTGGACGTGGGGGCGGGCGGGCCGATGGCCGGTCCGGACACTGCCGGGCCGGCCATCGGCTGTCTTCACTCGCGCTGGTGCGGGGAAAAGGTCAGCCGCACTCAGTGGTCAGGCACTGGGTGTAGGTGCAGAACAACAGGGACACGGTCTGTGCGCCTTCGGCGGGCTCGGGCAGCGACAGTTCCTCGACCTGGGTGTGAAGGCTCTCGATCAGTTCGTCTACATCGTGGAGTTCGAGCGTGGGGGGCATGGCTTTCTCCTTCTGTGAGCCGGTTTTCCTCATGCCACCGGGGCGGAGTTGCCTTCGGTGGGGTCTGTGGGGCCCACACCGGCCAGCCTCGCGGCCAGCGTCCGGGGCGCGGTGTCCAGCGGCAGACGCAGCAACAGCTGGGCGGCGAGCCGGTCGGCGGGGCGGTCGGCAAGACGGCTGGCGGGGCGGCCGGCAAGGCGGTCGGCCGGGCGCGCGCTATCCGCCAGGAGCAGGTCGTCCGGGCCGGGCAGCATCTCCTCGACCACCAGGTCCTTGTCCGGCGCCAGACGTGCCAGCCGCTCCAGCGCCCGGACGGCCGCAAGGCTCGCCAGGTCCGCGGGTACCGGCTTGGCAGCTGCTTCGGCGGCGGCGAACACGAAGCGGGGCAGGCCCCGCAGCCGGGTCAGCTCCTCCAGCGCGCGCACCTTGTCGAGGGGCGGTGCGTCGGGGTGCCACAGCTCCTCGCGGCGTACGCGCCATTGGGCGCGGGTGACGACGAGGTCGTCGCCGATCGTGATGCGGGGCAGATGGTCAAGAGCGGGGAACGCGGCGATGGCGCCGCCGAGACGGATCGCGCGTGCCGGCACCGGCGTGTGGGCGGCGGTCAGCAGCGTCAGGACCACGTCCCAGGGCGGCAGCGGGGTACGAGTGGCGTGGTAGACCGGCCATACCGGCCGGCTTTCGCTCTCCGCCACGATGCGCTCGCCTTCCCGGCGCATGGTGATGCGATGCAGTGGCAGGTACTGGCCGTGCTGACCGTCGGGGTAGTAGGCGGCGGGATCGCTGTCGCCCGTCCAGCAGGTCGTGTACACGGGCCGGCGTACCGCGTTCGCCGCCCGTTCGGACAGTGGCGGAACGAGTACCTCCACGAAGCGTCCGCCGAGCCGGCGTTCGAGCTCGCGCAGAAAGTCGCGGTGGGCCTGGGTGTCAGGATCCGGACCGTGCAGCTGTTCCAGAGCCGGCCGGAAGCGCGCGTCGAGTCGGCCGGCCGGCCCCGCGGTCTCCACAACGGCGACCGGGCCGTGAGCAGGGGCGGGCAGCGGGTGCAGGAGACAGTCGAACGGCCCGAGGATCGGGGCGGGTGGTGCGCCCAGCTCATCGAGTAGATCGTCATCGACGACGAACGCCTCACCGGCGTCCCCGGCCCGGACCCCCTTCCCCACCCGGCCTGCGTGATCGGCGATGCGGCTGAGCAGACGCCCGTACGGCGACTGCGGCTCCTCGCCGCCCGCGTGCGCGGCGGGCCACCCCCCTGCCGGATGAGCCGATGCCGTCCAGCCGGGGTGCAGGTCGAGGAAGCTGCGGATGATCTCGCTGACAGGCCGGGCGGTGGTGTCGACCAGGTCGAGGACCGGATGCGTGGCCCGGCGGCCTTCGCCACGTACGAGGGCGGCCAGACGGAAGGCAGTCGGCATGGCGGCCTGCGCCCGTCCGGCGGCTTCCGCCGGAACGTGAGCCGACAGACGGCGGTATACGTCGGTGAACGAACCCGGCCGTGACGCGGACGTGGCTGCCTCCGAGCACGCGGACCCGGCGATGTCATGCCAGCCGGTCAGCGTTTGTGCGGGGGCCGCGCGTTCCTGCAGGAGGCCGAGGCCGACGAGATGGGAAACGAACCCGTCCAGCGCCGTCCGCCGCTTGTCGTCCCCGGCAGGGAGCAGGGTGCTCAGGAGGACCTCGCGGCTCATCGGACCGGCCGTCAGGGCGTCGGTGACCGCGCGGAGCACAGGTGACTCGGTGAGGGTGAGCTGCCGCATCCGGGTGCGGTCGGCCGGATCCGGTACCCAGCAGGCGAGTTGGCTCGCCTCCCGCCAGTGCAGGCCCGTCAGGGACAGCCGGACCGCGGCGGGATCCGTGGCGGCACCGGTGGCCGCGTCGAGCTCGCCCGCCGCGTGGACGTTCGCCACCTCATGACACGCGTACGTCCCTACGCGTGGCAGTGGGCCGGCGGCAGTCTGGGCCGCCAGCAGCGGGGACGCCCATGAGCCGTCCGGTGTGGCCGGGGTGGCGAGGAAGTGCGGCCGCAAGGGCAGCATGCCCACATGGCCCAACCACGAGCGTGGTGTGGTCTTCAGACAGGCCCGGCCGACCAGGCGCCACAGGTGGTCGCCCCGCGAGCGCAGCCGCTTGCTCTCCCATGCCTCGCCGCCGGCGAGTCTGCGGGTCACGTCCTCGGCGGCCTGGCCGTCCTGCGCCAGGACGGCGAGTCCCGAGGGCGAGGACCGCAGCAGCCGCCAGCCCAGGTCCCGGACACGGTCCTGCTCCTCACCGAACGCGGACACCAAGGCTTGCCGGGCGTCCTCCGCCTGCCCGGCCAGTTGCAGCACCGATGCCAGACGGAGAGCCGCCCCGGATTCTCCCAGCCCGCGCAGCAGCAGGGCGCCCCCGTGGACGAGGGCTTCGTCGAGGGGGAGGCGGGCGGCGTGGAGTGCACGGCGCAGTGCGATCAGGGTGCGGCGGTCGGGCCGGGCCAGCGTGGGAAGCGGGATGATCGCCTCGCTCAGCCAGGAGGCCAGGGCGCGAGCGTCAGCGGTGAAGAGATCGTGGCGGCGGCCGGCGTCGGCGCACCGGGCGAAGAGCTCGGGGCAGCCTCCCTGCAACCACAGCCCCACGGGCAGACCTGCCAGCCGAAGCAGCGCCCGCTCCGCGACGACCGGGTTCGGCGCCCGCTCACCGCGAGCTTCGCCCACCGCCACGGCCGTGGCCCCCGCCGTGCTCACCGCGCCCACCGCGCCCACCGCCAGAGCAGGCCTCACTGTTCCTCCCGCAGGCTGTCCGCAGGGTCGGCGAGAGCCTCGGCGAGGAGTGCCTGGGTCAGAGCGGGCAGAGCGGCCCGGTTCCAGTGGAAGACGGTATAGAAGGCGGCCGCCCGGCGCGGCCCCATGGTCGCCGCAGGGGTGTGGAAGTACTGGGTGCGCCAGCGCTCACCATCGCTCAGTACGGCGGTGCGGTGGCGCTCTGCCACCGCCTGCGCCCATACGGGCAGCCGCTCACGCAGCTCCTGCGGGCGCGCCCAGTAGGACGCCGCCCCCGCGGCGGCCTGCGCCCGGCCCGGCAGGCCCCGCATCTGCGCCGACAACTGCCGGCCGGTTTCCCGGCGCACCAGCTCCCACACACCGCGGTCCTCCCACCCCACGATCTCCAACGCGTCCAGGACGTCCCGGAGCATCAGCAGGGATACCGCCCAGGAGGCGACGGGCTGCTCGCCGCGCCGGCCATGGATGTCCAGCCACGCCAACGAGTCGTGGGTGAAAAGACGGTGGGCGTGTTCCATCGCACTCGGGCCACCGAAGAGCTGGGACTCCGCCTCATACAGGCCGTGGGCGACGTTTCCACCCGCGTAGGAGCCGGCCCACGTCTCGACGCGCGCTCTCAACGCCTCGCGTTCCCCGGTGCACGCTTGGAAACGCACGCGCAGGCCCGGCGGCTTGTGCATGAAGAAGAAATTCCGCGCCAACCCCTCGTCCAGCAGCCCAGCGGCGACGTCGGACAGCTCTCGGTACAAACCGATGCGGTCCGAGCTCGCCGCTTGGATACCGACCTGGATCCAGTCGCGGTCCGTGCCGGCGGCAGCGTGCACGGCGGCCAGACCGCCGGCCACGAACGCGTCGCGGACCGCTTCCCATTCCGGATCGCCGGTATGACCAGCGAGCAGGTGTCCCACCGGTACCGGCGTACCGCCCACTTCGATCACCGACCCCGCGGTCACAGGCCACCGGCCACACGCAGTAGTTCACCCGTCGTATTGCCGTTGCGGGCGGATCCGAGAAAGAGCACGGTCGACGCGACGTCATCCGCCGTCGACAGCCGGCCCGTCGCGGCCGGTTCCGCCACATGGTCCAGCACGTCCTGCGGAAGCATCCTGGACTTCTCCGTCAGCACCGCACCGGGCAGTACGGCATTGATGAGGATCCCGTCCCGCCCCAGCTCCCAGGCGAGACTCTTCGTCAGCCCGTGCAGCGCGGCCTTGGCCGCGGCGTAGGCGTGGACGCCCACCGCGCAGTCCTTCTCCAGTGTCATCCGCACCAGGGCGCCCTCCGCCTGGACTGAGGACACCGACACGATCCGGCCCCACCCCTTGCGGCGCATCGATGGAAGCACCTGCTGAACGGTGCACATCACCCCCTCGACCATGGGCCGCAGCATCGGCTTCCAGTCCGTCGCCGACAGGTCCTCGAACCGCTGCGGTGGCCCGTCCCCACGGTGCTGCGGCCAGGGGACCGCGTTGTTGATCAGCACATCCACGCCGCCCCACCGCTCGGCAACGGTCTCGACGGCGGCTTCGATCGAGACGTCATCCGCCAGGTCGTAGGGGGCCAGCAGGGCCTGAGCGCCCAGCGCCTCGACCTCCGCGAGGACGCGCTCGCCGGCAGCCTTGCGCGAGCAGTACGTCAGCGCCACACGAGCACCCTCGCGCGCCGCCTGTACGGCAACCGCCCGGCCGATACCCGACGTGGCACCGGTGACCATGACCACCCGGTCATGCAGACCAAGATCCATATCAAACTCCGCAGCCGCCGACCCGCTCGAAACTCCGAACCATCCGCACACAAAGTATCGACAATGTGACTCTACGCAACTGTCACGCTGCGTGTGGCGCGTCGGTTTCTTCCCGGTCTTCTTCGTGGCGGGGAGGTCGCGAACCCCGGCGTCCGCGGCGGGGTCGGCGCGTGCGGCTTCGCCCTCGCTGACGGCCTTTCTCCGGCATCGGCGCCTGCCCATCAGGGCGCGCCGGGCCAACTCCGCGACGGGCAGTGGCGCGTGGAGGTTTTCTCGGGCCCAGGCGAGTACCTCGGCGAACCACCAGTGGGTGGTGGCGCGTCGGCCGTCGAGCAGACCGGCGGCGGCGAGTGCGAACGTGCCGGCGCAGTGGGCCGCGACCAGCGCGCCGCGCTCGTGTGCGGTGGTCAGCGCGTCGAGCACGGCAGGTGCCGGCGGCGTGCGGAAATGATGTGGTGCTCAGCCCCCACCATCCGGACAACACCATGAACGTGGGGCTGTTCGGCCCCGCCCGAGTCCACGACCACAAGGCGATCTACGAGAACGACCAGTGGACCGACCGCGACGCCGAAGGCTGTGAACTCGCCCCTTCCCTACGGCTGATCCGCACTCCGGGGCACAGCGCCGAGGACATCACACTCCTGGCGGGCACGGAGGAGGGCGTGGAGGCGTTCGTGGGCGATCTGTGGTGGCACCCGAACGGTCCGGTGGACGACCCGGTGGCGCCGGACCACGACGTACTGCGGACCTCTCGGCTCCGGGTGCTGGCGGCCGCGGACCTGATCGTGCCCGGCCACGGTGGTCTCTTCAAAGCCGATGACACCGCGCCACGCCAGGCGTCCTGGCCCGGGCAAAGAGCCTCCGGCCGTGAGGCGGTGTGCGCCCGTGGGGGCGGGCACTAGCCCGGATGGCGAATGTTGGGCGTTTGCGAAGTTCCATCCCGGTTAGTCGTGTAGCCGAGGCACGTATGTTCCCCCAGCCGTCCGGGAGAGATTCATGCAGGAGCGTTCCGCTGACCATTCCGCCGCCGAGGACACCGCTCAGGACCTGCCAGGCCGTCCGGGCAGGGAGAGCCCGCCCATGGCTGAGCCGACGGTTCCCCGGGATCCGCTGCCGCCGAAGCCCGACCAGTCCGGTCCCGAGGCGGTGTCCCCGACCGGCAAGCCCACCGGCGCCGGCCCGGCGTCGCGCGCGCAGGGCGGAGCGTACCTGACCACCGCGCAGGGAGCGCGTCTGTACGACTCGGACCACTCCCTCAAGGCCGGGCCTCGCGGTCCGGTCCTGCTCCAGGACCACCACCTGCGCGAAAAGATCATGCATTTCGATCACGAGCGCATTCCGGAGCGCGTCGTCCACGCCCGGGGCGCCGCCGCGCACGGCGTCTTCCAGGCCTACGGCACGGCATCCGCGGTGACCAAGGCGGCCTTCCTGGGCAAGGACGTGGAGACGCCGGTGTTCGTACGGTTCTCCACCGTCCTCGGCTCGCGCGGGTCGGCGGACACGGTGCGTGACACCAGGGGGTTCGCCACCAAGTTCTACACGGACGAGGGCACTTTCGACCTGGTCGGCAACAACATCCCGGTGTTCTTCATCCAGGACGCGATCAAGTTCCCCGACATCATCCACGCCGCGAAGCCCCATCCGGACCGTGAGATCCCGCAGGCCCAGAGCGCCCATGACACCTTCTGGGACTTCGTCTCCCTGCACACCGAGGCCACCCACCACACCCTGTGGAACATGTCGGACCGCGGCCTGCCGCGCTCGTTCCGCATGATGGAGGGCTTCGGCGTCCACACCTTCCGCCTCGTCAACGCCGAGGGCGAGACGGCGCTGGTGAAGTTCCACTGGAAGCCCAAGGCCGGCGTGCACTCCCTCGTCTGGGAGGAAGCACAGATGATCAGCGGAATGGACCCCGACTTCCACCGCCGCGATCTCGCCGATGCCATCGAGGCGGGCGCCTTCCCGCAGTGGGAGCTGGGCATCCAGGTCTTCCCCGACACGGAGGAGCAGACGTTCGAGGGCATCGACCTGCTCGATCCGACCAAGATCGTCCCGGAGGAGCTCACTCCGGTCCAGCCCGTCGGCCTCATGACGCTCAACTCGAATCCGACCAACTTCTTCGCGGAGACGGAGCAGGTCGCCTTCCACCCGGGCCACCTCGTGCCCGGAATCGACATCACGGACGACCCGCTGCTGGCCGGCCGCCTGTTCTCGTACCTCGACACACAGCTCAGCCGCCTCGGCGGCCCGAACTTCGCTCAGCTCCCCATCAACCGTCCGCAGACCCCTGTCAACGACATGCTCCGCGACGGCATGCACCAGACCGCGGTCCACGCGGGCGCCGCCCCCTACCGGCCGAACTCTCTCGACGCGGGCTGCCCGTTCCTCGCCGGCGCCGACAACGGGGCCTACGTCGAGGTGCCGCGGCCCCTGCCGGCGGCGCAGAAGGTACGTGAAGCCCCCGCCTCCTTCGCCGACCACTTCAGCCAGCCGCGACTCTTCTGGAGCAGCCTGTCGCTGGTGGAGCGTGAGCACGTGATCGCCGCTTACACCTTCGAGCTCGGCAAGTGCTTCGAGAAGACCATCAGGGAGCGGAACCTCCAGGTCCTCGCCAACATCGACCCCGTGCTGTGCGCCCAGGTGGCCGAAGGCCTCGGGCTGCCGGCGCCGAAGCCGTCCGAACCGCCGGCCGCGGTCACGCCCAGCGCGGCCCTGACCCAGCTCGGACGGGAGTGGCCCGTCATCGGGCGCGTCATCGGCATCGTCGCCGACGACACGTGCGCGGTCGGCGACCTGCGGTCCCTGCGGCAGACCGTCCTGGATCAGGGGATGGTCCCGCTTCTCATCGGCCCCAGCGGCAAGGACCTGCAGGACGGCAGCGGCGAGCCGCTCGAGGTGCAGCGGACCTTCGCAACGGCGCGCTCGATCGAGTTCGACGCCGTGCTCCTCGCCTGCGCTCCCGCGCCCGCGCCCGACGCCTACGGGGCCCGGGACGCCCGCGCCGGCTCCCCGGGCCCGGAGCCGGCCGCCGTCGACCCCCGCGTCGTGCTGCTGGTCGAGGAGGCGTACCGCCACGCGAAGGCCCTGGGCTGCTGGGGCGACGGCGAGCAGGTTCTCGCCGCCGCCATGTGCCCGCCGGACGCCGCCGGGGTGGTACGGGCGGACGACGGGTCGGCCGCCCTGGAATCGGTCGTCGCGCTGCTGCCCTCCCATCGGGTGTGGGAGCGCTTCGCCGCGGCCGGTTAACGACGCGGCGCCCCGGGCCGCGACACGACCGCCGAGGACGGAGGGCGGCAGGCCGAAGGCCCTGAGACATGGTGCTCAGGGCCTTCGCAGGACGCGGGCGCGCGTCTCGTACCGGCCGGGTTTCATGCCCAGGGAAGGGTGGCGGCTGTGATCACGGTGGCGGTGGACAGGGTCAGCATGACCACGTGGATCCGCCAGGACCGGTCGGGTCCGCCGGTTTCCTCGTCGGGTACGGGTGAGGTGGCGTCGGCCGTGGCCGTCCGCGGGTCGGCCGGGCGGGCCGGGCCCTGACCGGTCACGGCGCAGTGGGTGTGCTGGGTGTTCCGGTCGGGTGCGGCCTGTGGCGGGTAGGCGGCCTCGGCCCGCGGGTGCGGAATGTGTGCGTGGGTTTCCACGTGGGGCACAACGTGCGTGCGTTCGGGTGGCAATGGCCTGGCGGGGGCTGAGATCGAATTGAGATGGTCGGGAGTCGACGCCTGGCCTGCGGGAGTCCGCTCCAGGGCGGCGCTGTCCACGAGCCGCCGCGTGGGAAACAAGCGAGCCGCGCGGGAAGCGAGCCGCGCACGGAGCGGCGCTCCGGCTCGGAGCGCCGACAGCAGCAGCGCCGTCGCCTCCAGGCCGCCGTGGCACCGCTTGAGGCCGCCGACCCGGGACGCACCGGCCGGCCCTCACCTGCCCCAGGCATGAGTACGCGTACTCATGCCCGGGGACGCGGCAGGCGGGAACAGTGGTCATCATGACGACTTCGCCCGCGGTGCAGCCATAGCGCACCGACGACAGCACCGTCGGCACGGGCGGTTCCGGCTGCGCCGCTTTCGGCCTGGTCCTCCTGGAGGTCTTGGCCGTTCTGGGCGTACTCGGAGCCCTGTTCGCGGCGTCGTTCCACCTCGCCCGCGTCTCACGTGCCTGCTCGTCGGCCGTCCGTCCGCCACGTGCCCAGCAGGTCCCAGGGCGACGCTGATCCGGCCGACTCTCGCGGCGCGCGCCTGCCACCCGGGTTGCCTTGGGGGTGCTGGTTGATCCACGACAGGCCCCCGAGATCGAGCTGATGGCGTGCGCGGGTGACGGCGACGTAGGCGAGGCGGGCCTCGGCGCCGTCGATGGCGCCGGGCAGGGGATCGCCGTTCTCGTCGGTCTCCTCCTGGTCGGCGGGTTCGGTGAAGTCCTCGCCGATACGGACGGAGTCCCATTCTCGGCCCTTGGCCTTGTGTGCGGTGGAAACGACGATCTGGGCGCCCTGCTCGGCGGCGAGTCGGTCCACCGCGTTGAGGATGACGTCCACGCCGTGTTCATCGACGAGGTCGACCAGCGGCAGCAGGTCCCGCCCGGAGGGGTCGTATTCGGCGTACTCCTGGAGTTCGCCCCAGGAGTCGAAAAGGATCAGTTCGGGGTGGGTGCTGCGTTTGCCGGCCTTCAGGTCGCGGGCGGCCCTCGCGAGTGCCCTCAGGGACTCTCCGCCACCGACGAGGGCGACACGGCGGCCTTGATCGAGCAGGCGCATGACTTCCACCATCGCGCCCACATTGGAGCGGCACAGGATCGCGTCAGGCTGCTGGACGCGCTCCAGACGGGTGTTGATCGCGGTAGTGCCGGCCAGCCGGATGGGTGCGTCCACGATGCCGAGCCACCGGTTGGCCTCCTCGGCGAGTGCGGGGCCGAAGCGGAACGACTGGGACAGCGCCAGCTCGGTGCCGTCGAATCCGCTCATCACGTCCCGCGCTCCGCGCCAGCCGTAGATGGCCTGGGCGGAGTCACCGACCATCACCAACTGGGTGTGCTCGCGCTGGTCGTTGAATACCTTCTCGACCACGGGGTTCGTGTCCTGGGCCTCGTCCAGGAGCAGAAAGTCCGCGGCGAGGCGCGGCTCCGTCAGGGCCCAGTGCTTGAGGTAGTGGTCGTGGTCGAAGCGGACGGCGCCTTCTTCGGGGTTCTCCAGGTCCTTCCATGCCCGGTTCGCGTACGGCAGGACGAGGTCGACGAGCTGGGCGTGGAGGTCTTCGGCCTCGATGCCGCGCAGACGCGGGACGTGATGGCGCCGGATGGCGGGGTCGGCGGACTGGCAGAAGCGGGTGACGGTCCGCAGCACGGTGTAGGAGAGGGCCTTGTTGGTGACGTTGCGCTCGCCGATGCGGACGCGCATGGTCAGGCCGATGCCCAGGGCCGCGCCGGTCTTCCACCCCGGAACGCGCGGCGCGTTCATCCGGTTCTTGAAGCGGTGACCGACGGCGGCGTACGCCAGCGAGTGCATCGTCCTGCACAGCACGTTGCCGGGGAACTTACGGGCGGCCTCGGTGGCGATGGCCTTGTTGAAGGCGATGTAGCGGCCGCCTTTGCCGGTGCTGGCGGCGATCATCGACAGGGTCGTCGTCTTGCCCGTTCCCGCGCCGGCCTGCAGGACGAGGTGGTCCCCACGCCGGAAGGTGTCGATCGCGTCGTCCTGTTCAGCGGTGGGTGCGGGCATGGTGCTCCTCGAAGGGTGGCTACGGGTTCACAACGCCATCGCAAGGTGACACACCGGGACGTCTCATGTCCGACGATCACCGAATCCGTACCCGCCCTGCGTACCTACCCGACGGACCTACCCGACGGACCCACCCTGCGCACGAAGGCACGCGACCCCCTCCCGTACGCGCCGGTCGCGTCCGGGCGGCGACGTTGGTCACCGCGCCGCGGCCCCGCCCGGCCTGGCGGGCAGGGGGCGGGGTGCTCGCAGACCGGAACGCAACCCGATCGGCCCAGACGGCGCTGCCGGGAGCTCCTTCCCCTCCTACGCTGACTGGATGAGCATCTGGTTCTCCGCCCGTGGGACGGTCCGGCGCGCCGGGGAAACCGCCCGGAAGGGCGAGGCCCGTGGGCGGTCCCGGCCGCGGGGAGTGACCTCCCGGTGAAGTGGGGTGGGCAGCGGACCGTTGGACATCGCGGCCGCCCCGCTCCGGGGGCATGCCGGCGGCCCCGCCGCGTTCCGTGCCCGGAGCCCAGTACACCGGGGGTGCCCGATGGTCGAGAGCGGTGACGCTGTCGCAGGGCTCGATGCCGCGCTGATGGAGACGGTACGGCGCACGGGTGCCTCGGCCGGCGGTCTCTACCTCCTGGAACCCGACCGCCAGCTGCTGCGGCTGGCCGTGATGTGCGGCGTACCGGTTGAGTTCGCAGCACCATGGACCAGGGTTCCGGTGACCGCCCCCATGCCGGCTGCCGACGCGGCCCGCGAAGGCCGGCTGGTGTGGGTGGGGAGCCGGGAGGAACTCGCGCGGGCGTATCCGCGTGCCGCCCTGGCACTGCCCTATCCGTTCTCGTTGGCCGCCGCTCCGGTCGCCTCGGAGCGCCGGGAATGGGGCGTACTGCTGCTGCTCTGGCCGGCCACGCATCCGCCGCACATGAGAGCGCGAGAGCGCGGTCACATCGCCTCCAGCTGCCGCCGTCTGGCCCGGGTACTGGAGGAGGCGGCCCAGGCCGGGCACCCGATCCTCGCCGGCCAACAGCCGCGCGCACTGCCAGCCCCCGACGCGGTCCGGCGAGGCGGGCAGCCGGCGCAGGCCGCCTCGGACTTCGCCGAGCGACTGCCCGGCGGGTGCTGCGCCCTCGACCTGGAAGGCCGCATCACCTTCGTCAGCGACACCGGAGTGGAGCTGTTGGGGCGAAGCGCCGAAGGGCTGCTCGGGACGCTTCCTTGGCAGTCGCTGCCCTGGCTGGACGATCCGGTCTACGAGGACCGCTACCGGGCCGCGGTGATCAGCCGTCAGCCCTTCACCTTCACGGCGTGCCGCCCGCCCGATCTGTGGCTGGAGTTTCATCTGTTCCCGGACCCCAGCGGTATCAGCGTGCGCATCATCCCCGTAGGTACCGGCGCTGCGCCTTCCGCCGCGTCCCCGGCAGCGCCTCCCGCCGTGCCGGCCCGGGCAGGGCAGCTCTACCAGCTCATGCACCTCGCCTCGGTTCTGACCGAAGCGGTCGGGGTGAGGGACGTGGTCGACCTGGTGGCCGACCAGATCCTGCCGGCCTTCGGCGCCGACGGCCTGGTGCTGTCGGCGGCCGACGCGGGCCGCCTGAAGATCACCGGGCACCGCGGATACCCCGCGCACGTCATCGAGCGGCTCGACGGCCTTCCGCTGGACACCTCCTTCACCCCGGCCGGACAGGCCCTCGCCAGTGGGATCCCCTCGTTCTTCAGCAGCGCAGAGGAGATGGCGCGTATCTATCCCGAGGCTCCACAGGTCAGCGGCAAACAGGCCTGGGCCTTCCTGCCACTGATCATCTC
Source organism: Streptomyces sp. NPDC003038 (assembly GCF_040611115.1). Lineage (NCBI taxonomy): Bacteria > Bacillati > Actinomycetota > Actinomycetes > Kitasatosporales > Streptomycetaceae > Streptomyces > Streptomyces sp. NPDC003038. The sequence goes on along the minus strand of NZ_JBEXNN010000033.1, from coordinate 19,670 downwards.
CGGTCGGCCGGTCGGCTGCTGCGTCCTGTCCTACGACCAGCCCCGCGACTTCCCCGCGCAGGAGCGGGCCGTCTTGACCTCGCTGGCCGGGCTCATCGCCCAAGCACTGGACCGCGCCCGGCTGTACGACGCCAAGCACGACCTCGCCCACGGCCTCCAACAAGCCCTGCTCCCCCACGCCCTGCCCGCCGTCGCCGGGGTCCGGGTCGCCGCCCGCTACCTGCCCGCCACCCGCGGTATGGACATCGGGGGCGACTTCTACGACCTCATCCGCCTCAGCGACACCACATGCGCCGCGGTCATCGGTGACGTCCAGGGCCACAACGTCGCCGCCGCCGCGCTCATGGGACAGGTCCGCACCGCCGTCCACGCCCACGCCGCCGCAGGCGCGGCGCCCGACGAAGTCCTCGCCCGCACCAACCGTCTTCTGACCGACCTCGACCCCGGCCTCTTCACCTCCTGCCTCTACGCCCACCTCGATCTCGCCGGCCGGCGCGCCACCCTTGCCAGCGCCGGCCACCCGGCGCCGCTCCTGCGACATCCCGACGGTCACTGCCGGGTCCTCGCCGTTCCGCCCGGACTCCTTCTGGGCATCGATCCCAGCGCCACCTATGCGGTGACGGACATCGCCCTGCCGTACGGGTCCGTCCTCGCCCTGTACACGGACGGCCTCGTCGAAACCCCGGGCACGGACTTCGACGACTCCGTCGAGAACCTCGCCCGCCACCTCGCCGACGCCACCGACGAGAACATCGAGAGCCTGATCGACGTCCTCCTCCGCCACGCCCGCCAGGAGCCGCGCACCGACGACATCGCGCTGATGCTGCTCCAGACGCACCCCCTCGTATGAGGCTGCCATCGGCGGGCGACTTCCCTTGCCAGCCGCTGTCCGGATGTGACAGGGAATCGTCATTGCGGTCACAGGTGGTGGCGGTGACGATGGGTTCATGCCCATTCCGCACCGTGTCGTCATCGCGGTCTTCCCCGATGTAGATCTTCTCGACGTCACCGGCCCGGCCGAGGTCTTCGCGCTGGCCAACCGGGAGACTTCGGGCCGAGCCGGCTACCAGGTCCGCCTGGCCGGGCCGGCCGCCGGCGAGGTGCGGACGTCGGCGGGGGTGCGCCTGATCGCCGATCTGGCCTTCGACCAGGTCGGCGGACAGGTGGACACTCTCCTGGTGCCCGGAGCGGTCGACATGACCGACGACGGCCCCCTCGCCCGCATCGACACCGATGTCGTGGCGTGGGTGAAGGAGACCGCCCCGCACGCCCGGCGGGTCGCATCGGTGTGCGTGGGCGCCCACGTACTGGCCGCGGCCGGACTCCTCGACGGCAGGACGGCGACCACCCACTGGTCGACCGCCGCCCAGCTCGCCGCCGACTACCCGGCCGTCACCGTCGACCCGGATCCGATCTTCGTCCGCACCGACCGCGGCCGCGTGTGGACCGGGGCCGGGATCAGCGCCTGCCTGGACCTCGCGCTGGCCCTGGTGGCCGAAGACCAGGGGGAGGACGTTGCCCTGGCCGTGGCCCGGCAGTTGGTCATGTACCTCAGGCGGCAGGGCGGCCAGAGCCAGTTCTCCGTCCCGCTCAGCCGGCCCGCCGCCTCCCGCCGTGACATCGACGAGCTGCGGCTGTGGATCGCCGACCACCTCGACGAGGACCTGTCGGCCGAAGCCCTGGCCGTCCGGATGCGCCTGAGCGAGCGGCACTTCGCCCGCGTCTTCAAACAGGAGACCGGTGCCAGCCCCGCCGCCTACGTCGAAGCCGCCCGGGTCGAAGTGGCCCGGCGCCTCCTTGAAACCACCGACTGCCCGCTCAACCAGGTCGCAGCCACGGCCGGGCTCGGCTCGGCCGAGACCCTGCACCGGGCCTTCAAAAGGCAGCTCGCCACCACCCCCGCCGCCTACCGCCGGCGCTTCCGCACCCAGACCACCTGACCCTGATCCACGTCACCCGCGTCACTCCGTACGCAGGCGAGCCTCACAGCTTCGCCATGCCTCAATTCCCTCTGAAAGAGCACACCATGAGCATGAACACCCCGTCCACGACCCTGCGCGACGTGATCGGCCTGGACAACCAGCCGCCCAAGCTGAGCGACTCCGTCCTGATCATGATCGACTTCCAGAACACCTACCGCACCGGTGTCATGGCCCTGGAAGGCGTCGAGGAAGCCCTGGCGGCCGGCGCCCGCCTCTTGGAGCGCGCCCGCGCCGCGGGTACCCCGGTCGTCCACATCATCAACGACGGCGGCGAGAACACGCCCTACGACATCCGCGCCCACATCGGCGCCATCAGCGACGAAGTCGCCCCGAGGGACGGCGAACCGGTCGTCATCAAGCAGTTCCCCAACTCCTTCCACCTCACCGAACTCGAAAAGACTCTGACCGACTTGGGCGCAGCCCCGGGCAGCGGCAAGGACCTGATACTGGCCGGCTTCATGACGCACATGTGCGTCAACTACACCTCCCAGGGCGCCTTCAACCTCGGCTACCGCCCCACCCTCGTCGCCGAGACCACCGCCACCCGCGCCCTCACCGCTCCCGACGGCACCGTGCTGCCCGCCGCCACCCTCCAGACCGCCGCCCTCACCTCGATCACCGACCTCTTCGGCACCGTCATCCCCACCGTCGACACCCTCCCCGCCTAAACCGAGGCCCAGCGGTGCTCGGCCGGACAGCTGGTTGCCCGGCATTCGCCGACCCCATCGGCGACGCCGATTCACCGGATGGGGCAGTCCCTCACGTCACCCCGCTCGACTGGCGCAATCGGCTCGTCGGTTCGTACGGGGGCGCAGGCGACAGGACTACTTCGTGGAAGCGTTCTGCGCCGTCTGAAGGGCCTGGGCGGCGATGGTGATTGCCTCTTCGTCGTGGCCCGCCGCCTTTTTTTCCTGGGCGTCGTAGAGGGACATGCGCAGCAGCTCCATGGTGTGTTCCGGCAGGGCGTTCGACGACACGATGTCTTCCAGTTGCCGGATGGTCCGTGTTGCCAGGTCGTCAGACATGCGTCGTCTCCTCTGTTGTGGATCAGGACCAAGGGACGGTGCCACGCCTCGCAGGACAGAACAAGGCGGCTTGTACCCAAACCACTCTCACGTGTGACCGGAGGTACCCCCATGCGCGGACGGCCCAGCCCCCTTGCTCGGCAGGACGCCGCACGTCCCTCCGGTCCTCGGCCTGGCTCTCGTTATGGCCGCGGAGCGCGCCGGATCCGCGTGATCACGCGCCAAGGCGGCCCGGTGCTGCGGCCTCAGAGCTGGGGGACGTACGGGGCGAGGCCGACGATCAGGATGCAGCGTTCTCCCGGGCCCGGCTTGTCACCCAGACGAACCGGTCCCACGTAGTGGCTGACCCTGTGGTCGTGCACGGCGTAGCCGTCCAGCGGTTCGGTCAGGGTGAAGCGCGCGTGGATGTCCATCGCCGGGAGGTCCTCGGGTTGGAGGCCCGCGCTGTCTGGCGTGGCGATGACGTTCTCCCCGCCGGTGATGTTGCGACAGCTGATCAGGTGGGCGAACGTGAACGTCCTTGACGAGCCGCCGTCCTGGTGCAGGCAGTTCGGGGAGGAGATCGCGACCTGGGCGGGACCGTCTACACCGAGTTTGATCAGATGGACACCGGCCCACAGCGGCCGCCTTCCCAGATCCTCCAGCCACAACGTCTGCTCGATGTCCCAGCGGATGAGCCGCTCCAGCAGAGGGTTGGTCCGCAGGTGTTCGGGGAGGTCGGGGAGAGCGCGCCGCATGCGCGGATACTCGGGGTTGTGTTCGTCCTGGTAGTACTCGGTGACGGTGCCGTGCTCCGGATCGGGGGCCCCGGGAATCCAGGACAGCTCGTCCTTCCACGGCAGGTAGACGGCATGGGAATACCGGCGGAAGCGGTTGGTACCCGGGGCGTGCGGGTCAGGCGGAAGGTCCGCGAACGCCTTCCGGATCTTCACCAAGTCCCCGGCGGCGGAGCCGGCCGGGTCGATACCGAGCTCCCCCGGGCGGTATCGGGCGAACCCGTTCTCGCGCAGGCCGTTCATGCCCTCGGCCGGGGCTTTCGCGTCGGAGAGCGGCCGTCGGTCGGACCGGACATCTTCCACGTGCTCCTCCATCAGGTTGGTTGGTCGCAGTTGCCTTCAGCGCTGGCGGAGACGGCGGCCCGTCCGAGAGCCCCTCGCACGCCGACCGGACGGGCCGCCCGCTGCGCGAGCAGTGGTTGAGGCGCCTGCCCGTGGACGACAGTGGTATCACGGGGCAGGGCGGTCCTCCGCCGGCCCCGGCGACGCCCGCCGCTCGGCCTCCACCGTGGCGAGGACGTACGCCGCCGTGACTCCGGCGGGTCAGCGGTCGCGCAGCAGCGCGCAGACGAAGCGCTCCTCGGCTGCCCGCAGCCGGGCCAGCAGCGCCGGGTTCCCCGGCACCTGGCTGCTGACGGACACCGTCACCGAGCGCCGCCCGTCCGGAGTGGCCGCCGCGAACTGGGTGTAGCCCGCCGTGTTGCCGGTGTGCCCGAGTACGACCCCGCAACGCGTCGTGTACCGGAAGATGCCCAGCCCGGCGGCGTTGGCGCCCGGACCCGCCGGTTGCGACGCGCCGCCCGGTACGAACCGCTGCTGCTGCCGGCGTGTCGGCGGCGACAGAAGCTTCGGACCGGCGTAGCCGCGGATGAACGCGGTCAGATCGCGCGGCGTGGAGACGATACCGCCCGACGCCCACGCCCCCGACGCGCTGATCGCCTCGCTGACGTCTTGTGGCGGGTCGGGCGGCTGGACCGCGTAGCCGTGCAGGTACGGCTCCGGCAGCTGATGACCCTGCGGCAGGCTGGTGGACCGCAGCCCCAGCGGCCGGTACACGAATTCCCGCAGCAGCTGCTCGTACGGTCGCCCGGTCACCTGCTCCGCCATCAGCGCGACCGCGATGTTGTCCGAGTTGGAGTAGGCGTACCGGCTGCCCGGCGGGAAGAGCAGGTCCTCGCCCGCCACGAAGTCCAGCAGCCTGCGGGAGTCGAAGCGGTGCCGGGGATTCTCGCGGATGATCTCCAGGAACGCATCGCTCCCGCTGTAGTCGGGCAGCCCGCTGGTGTGGTTCAGCAGCTGGCGGAGGGTCACTCGATGCCAGTCGGAGGGCAGGTGCGGCAACCGCTGCCCGATCGTGTCGTCCAGGCCGAGCCGATTGCGGTCGACCAGACTTAGCGCGACCGCCCCGCTGAACGCCTTCGCCACGCTCGCGATCCGCATGTGGTCGTCCGGGTGCGGCGCCCGCCGGGTGCCCACCTCGGCGGTTCCCGCCGTGTACACCTGCCGCTCGCCGTCCCGGGTGAGGACCGCGATGGCGCCGGGCGGGCCGCCCGGGGCCCCGACCAGCTCCGCCAGCTCCCGCTGGAGCGCTGGGTCCCGCGTGGGCGGCTCGCCCGCACCGCTGCTCGCGGCGGCGGCCGGCGTGAGACCGCCGGTCAACGTGGCCGCGGCCATGACGGCGACGGCCGCCCGCCGGATGCGGGCCGGCCGGGCAGGGGCGGCGGTGGGGTGTTCCGGGTGCTGCACGGGCACGTTGGTACCTCCTCGGAAGCGGGCCGCGCGGCCGGACCTGCCCGCCCCGCGGATTTCAGGACCCAGCATCCGGCCGCCCTGGCACCACCGCCCCCTGCCTGCTCCATCCGGCCCTCTCTCCGGGCCCGCCCCGGTACGCGGGGGGCGGCGGTCGGGGGCCGGGGGCCGGACCGGGCGCCGGCGCTCGGGTCCGGGCCCGGACGCGTAGCGCGCGGGCGTACCGCATCACCAGGTGCGGAGGTGCTTCCCGACGATCCGACCGCATGACCTGCGCACCACGATGGAACCACTCGCATCCCGCGAGGACGACTCCGGTCCCTGGAGCAGGCACCGTGGGATGGGGCAAGACCGGCGGCCTCTACGGTTACAACACCGCCGTGCCCGGGACCCCCGACCTGAGCCGCACCCTCGTCCACTCGGTCAACTCCACCCAGGTCAAGGGCAGGAACATGAACAGGGTCGTCGGACGCATCATCGCGGCCGCGTTCACCCACTGAGCACCCCGCTCAGCCTCGGACCCGTTCACCAGTCGGCGCCGGGTGTTGCTCAGGGAGACGGCCGTACGTCTCGGGACGCGGGCCGTACACCGCGGGTACGTGTCAGGTCGAACAGAACGGGGAGGTCTCCCCCGGAGGGTGCTTTACAAGCAACTGGGGTGCGATCTGGTGTCGCATCGACCCTTACTGCGTACCATCGCGTCACACACGTTCCACACGAAAGACGGAGAAGGTTCCATGACGACAGCCACCCACACGGCCCACATCAAAGACGACTACGCGCAGCAGATCGCCAGCGACCTGTCGGCGAACCAGGCTGCGCAGGAACAGACGCGAACCGAACTGCAGCGGCTCCAGGAGGAGTTGAGCCGACTGGAGGACAACGAGAAGGTTCTCCTGAAGATGCGGGAGGCGTTGGGCATCCCGTCGAAGTCCGAGTCGGCCCAGGTCACGAAGCGCGGTGCGAAGCGGACTTCCGTGCCTGCCGCCCGCAGCGCCTCCCCGGCGGGGAAGAAGGCGGTGGCTGCCAAGTCCACAGCGGCCGACAAGGCGTCCCGCCCGCGGGCGACCGCTGCGAAGGCCGAGTCGGGGAAGAAGGACGAGTCGGGACAGACCTGGCTCGAACTGGTCACCGCTGTCATCGCCGGCCAGACCGAACCGAAGTCGGCCGCCGAAGTCACCGACGTCGTGAGCGCGACGCACCCCGAACGCAACGTGCAGGCGACAGTCATCCGCAACGCCCTCGAACAGGGCGTCGCCCGCGGTCTCCTCGAACGCTCCAAGCAGGGCCGCTCCGTCTACTACACCCCCGCCGTCTCCGCCTCGACGGACGCGGACACCACCTCGGCCCCGCAGTCCTGATCGCCGCGCCGTAGCGGTGCGGCGATCCTCTCCGGCGCGGTCGGGGTTCGTCAGTCGGCGGCCGCCCCCTCCGGGGTGGGCGCGGGAGGAATTCCCTTCTCCGGCGGCGTCGTGGTCGAGGAGCGGTCGCCGCGGCGGACCGCGCCGAGGCTGGCCGCCACCACGCAGACGATGCCCGTGATCTGCAGGAGGGTCATCGTCTGGTGGAGCAGCAGGAAGCCGATGAAGGTGGCGAAGGCCGGTTCGAAGCTGAGGAGCGTGCCGAACGAAGCCGTGGTGAGCCTGCCGAGGGCGAGCATCTCCAGGACGTACGGCAGTACGGGCAGCAGAATCGCGGCGGCCGCCGCACCGAGGAGGATCTCCGGGGTGAGGACCGGGACGGCGTGGACCAGTCCGAACGGTGAAGTGCACAGGGCGGCGACCGTCAGGTCGATGGCGATGCCCTCGACCCCGGAGAAGCGGTCACCCACGTGCTGGGTGAAGACGACGTAGCCGCCGAGCGCCGCGCCGGAGACGGCGCCGAACGCGAGGCCCACCAAGTCGATCGAGCCGTTCCAGGGCTGGGTGAGCGCGAGGACGCCGCAGCCCGCGAGGAGTGGCCAGATGGCGTCGATCCACCGGCGGAGCCCGAACACGGCGTTTCCCAGCTGCCGAACTCGACGTTCTCCAGGTCCGCGGGACCGGTGAGGACAACGACCCCCGCGCTCACGCCCCCGGCTGCGCGGCCGTTGATCTCGCACGCCGCGTGACTCGGCCGGCGTCCGGCGCGCCCTGGTCACGCACGGCCCGCATGTTGGACCGCACGGGCCGGGTGCAGCTTCCGCAGAAGTTCCTGGAGGCCCTGGGCGGCCCGGTCTGGCCTACCTGCTGACGGGCAGGCAATTCCACGGCACCGCTCAGAACCGGCGGACGGCGTGACCGGGCCGGTGGCGGAGGGAGGTGACACGAAGAAAACGACTTCGTGCGCGCTCTCTTGACGCCCTTTCATACGAGCCACATATTACGTGCCAGTAAACCGAGTAGTAACTGCGCGCAGCCCCTCGCACCATCCAGGCAGGCGGACGGGACCGCCTTGCCGACGGTTTCGTGCGCCTTCCTGCCTCCGCCGGCCGGAAGGCGCACACCCTCCCCCCCCCCACCATGAGAGGCACCGCCATGCGATCAGTCCCATCGAGCCGCCACGCCCGCACCACCGTCGCCGCCCTCACGGCCACGGCCGCGCTGGCCACCACGGTCGGGCTCGGCGCGAGCTCCGCCTCGGCCGCCGGCACCGCCGTCGACCGCTATGTGGCTCTGGGGGATTCGTACGCCTCGGCGGCCGGGGTGCCGGACCAGGTCGACTCCGCCTGCATGCGCTCCCACCGCAACTACCCCGCACTGGTGAACGCCGCGCTGACCCCGACCGCCCACAAGGACGTCACTTGCGGCGGCGCCACCACCGTGCACATGACCTCGGCCCAGCACCCTTCGGCGCCACCGCAGTTGGACGCGCTGGGCGCCGGCACGGATCTGGTCACGCTCACCATCGGGGGCAACGACGTCGGCTTCGCCGGCATCATCGTCCGCTGCGTGACCCTCGGCGTGTTCAACCCGGGCGGTTCGCCCTGCAAGAGCAGCTACACCTGGACCGGCACCGACCAGCTCGCCACCGCCCTCAACTCCACCGCCCCCAAGATCGCCGCCACCCTCGAGGGAATCCGTCAGCGCGCCCCCAAGGCCAGGATCCTGGTCACCGGCTACCCCGCGATCCTTCCCGACGACGGCACCAACTGCCCCTGGGTCGTGTCGATAGCCAAGGGCGACGCCCCTTGGCTGAGGGACACGCACAAGCGCCTCAACGCGGTGATCGCCTCACAGGCCGCCGCACACGGTGCCGTCTACGTCGACACCTACACCAAGTCCGTGGGTCACGACATCTGCAAGCCTGCCGGGACCCGGTGGATGGAACCCCTCATCGCCACCGACGCCGCCGCGTTCCACCCCAACGCGGCCGGCGAACAGGCGATGGCGAACGCCGTCCTCGCCCTGCGCTGACCGGCGGAGGTTTCGGCCGGGGCATGCCTTGTAGGGAGGTGCCGACCGGGAGGCGCCGATCAGTGAGGGGGCGAGCTGATGACAGCGGATGCCGGGCGACGGACCGGACGGGGGTGGGGCGGCGTCCTGCCGCGACTGGCCTCAGTGGCTGCCGGAGTGGTGGTGGCGGCGCTTTTCGTCGTCGACTTCCGGCTGACCGGTGAGCCGGGCCGACAGGCGCTGATGGTGGCGTTGACGGCCGTGCTCATCGCCACGGCGGTGTCGATGACGTCGCTCCTGGTGGTCCGCCTGACACGGCCCTCCGTGCGGGGGGTCCAGCGGCTCCTGGGCGAAGAGCCGGATCTCGGAGCGTCTGACGAAGAGTTCTTCGCCCCCGTGCGCCGCCTGTTCCTCATCGGTGTGCTCACCACCCTGGTCAGTGTGCTGACCGTGGTGGCCTTGTATCCGCTCGCGCTCTGGGCCGGCGTGCGGATCTGCGCGGCGGTGGGTCTGCCCGCGCAGCTGACCGGGCTGTGGCCCGTCTTCGTGTCCGGCCTGGTCGTCGCGACCGTGGCGAAGACGGCCCAGATCTTCTTCGCCCTGTTCCGCGGACGTACGAGGCGGCGCGCGGCGGTCCGCTGGCTGGCGGCCGTGGTGCTCAACGCCGCCGGCCTCGCGCTCGCCGTGCTCCTGCTCGACGGTGTCCGGCTCGAAGCCGCGCCGGCCTGGCGGCAGTCGGTCACCCTGTGCGCGGTGGTGTGCCTCTTCATGCTGCCGCGCGTCACTCTGTCCCTGCCCGTGCCCGGTGCCGCCTCGCTCGTTCTCGTCGCGTACCACTGCCTGATCCTGTGGCTGATCTGCCAGGTCCTCCCCCTCACCGAACCTCGTCTGTCCATCGAAGGCTTCTGGCAGCTGGCGGGGGCCGCCGCGATCATGTGGGCGGTGGAATGGCCCGCACGGCTGGCGACCCGGCACGCTCAGGCGGCCACTCAGCCGCCGCCCGCCCTGCCCGATCCCTTCCCGCCGGACCACATGTTCCCCTCGGGCCCGCTGTACTGACGAACCGCAGTACTGACGCCACCGCTGTACGGGCCGGCGTGCCGGCCCGTCGGGGGCCACCTACGTCAGGGGCGGGCCGGCCGAGTCTCTCTCCTCGCGGTCCCACAAGCGGGCCAGTTCGACGCGTGAACGCACTCCCAGCAGGGCGAAGACGTTCCGCAGGTGGTGGTCGACGGTGCGCGGGCTCAGTGAGAGGCGGGTCGCCACCTCCCGGTTGGTCGCGCCCTGCGCCACGCACCGGGCGATGCGCTGCTGCTGCGGAGTCAGCAGGACCAGCGGGCCGGTGTCGGTGTCGCCCTGCACCGTCTCACCGGCGGCGCGCAGTTCCCCCGAGGCGCGCTCGGCCCAGACCCGGGCGCCGCAGCGTTCGAAGGCGACCAGGGCGTCGCGCAGGGGTCCGCGTGCTTCCCGGGTCCTGCGCTGCCTGCGCAGCCACTGCCCGTACAGCAGTTGTGTACGGGCCCCCTCGAAGTCGCCGCCCGCGCGCGCGTGGTGGGCGAGCGCCTCCTGGTACTGGGCGGCGGCTTCCTGGGGCGGAGCCAGCAGCGCCCGGCAGCGGGCCAGTTGGGCGGGGGCCTGGGGGTCCGCGGTTCCGGCCGTCCACACCGCGAACTCCCCGGCCGCCGCCTGGGCCTCGGGTGCGCGGCCCGCGAGCACCGCGGCCTCCACGAAGCACGGCACCAGCAGCATCCGGGCGGCGAAGTGACCGCGCTGGGGGCCGGGGCCGACGAGGGGTGAGAGCCGTGCGGTGGCCTCGGCGGATCTGCCCTCGGCGAGGTCCGCGCGGGCGACCGCCCAAGTGGCGAGGGTGGCCGCCTGGGCGAGGCCGTGCGGGCCGGCGTCCTTCGCGGCGGCTTCGGCATGCTCCGCGCAGGCCACCGCACCGCCCTCCACGGAGGCGGCGAGTGCGAGTACGGCGTGCAGGTGGGCCGCCTTGTTGCGCTGGCCCATCCGGTGCGCGGCGAGCAGCCCCTCACCCGCGTGGGCGCGGGCGCGCGCGTGTCGGCCCGCCCGCAGTTCCCCGTACGCGAGGTGCTCCAGCGCCTGCGGCAGCAGCGACTCCGGTCCGTGGACGCGGACGGCGGCCAGCGCTCTGGCTCCGGCCCGGCAGGCCGCGTCGATCTCGCCGAGCACCAGCGCGGCGGCCGCGGTACGCAGCAGCGCGGCCGGAGCGCCGGTGGCGGCGGCCGCGGAGTCGAGGCAGCCTCGCAGCAGGACGCGGCCCTCGTGCCACCGCCCTTCGCCGAACACCGCGCACATGCCCGCCCGGTACCGCTCCAGCGCCGGGTCGGGCAGGGGCGCCGGTATGCGGCGGAGCGCGTCCAGGCAGGCGGCCGCGTCCCCCATCGCCCAGGCTGCCTCGGCCGCGCCGAGCAGGGCTTCCACGGCCCGCTCGGCGTCGCGCGGGGCCAGCAGCACCGCCGCGGTGAGCAGCGCCTCCCGGGCGTCGGCCACAGGCCCGTCACGCAGGGCGAGCAGCCCGCGTACGTGGTGAGCGCGCCCGGGAGCCGGTTCGCAGCGGACCTGGGCCAGGAGGTCGCGGGCCCGCCCGGGGTCCCCGCCGAGCAGGGCGTGCTCGGCCGCGGCGGCCAGCCGGTCTCCGCGCAGGACCTCGTCGGGGGAGAGTACGGCGGACCGGGCCAACGCCACGGCTCGCTCCGCATGCGGCCGGGGTGCCACGGCCGCCCGTACCAGCGCCTCCGCGAGCGCCGGATCGTAGCGGTCCGCCGCACAGGCCCGCTGGACCAGGCGCGGCAGGCTAAGGTGCGGGCCGTCGAGCAGGGTGGCCAGCAGGAGGTGTACGGCACGGCGGCGGGCGGGCGGGGTGCGGCGCAGGAGGGCGGTGCGCAGCAGCGGATGGGTGAAGCGGATCCGTACGCCGTCGTCGTGGACCGCACCTGCCCGCTCGGCCGGTGCCAGGAGACCGGGTTGGAGCCCGGCCGACTGCCCGGCGCGCAGCAGCAGCGCGCGCTCCGCGCCGGCCTGGTGGGGCTCGTGTTCCTCCGCGGCGGCGGCGAACAGCAGCAGCAGGCGGGTGTCTCGGGGGAGGGAGTCGAGGAGGGCGGCGTACGCCTCCAGTACGCGTTCGGCGCCCGGCAGCGGACGGGGCAGCGGGGCGCGGCCGGCCAACTGGTCCCGGCTGAGCCGCTCGGCCGCCGCGGTGAGGATCAGCGGATTCCCGGCCGCGGCGCGCCGCAGTTCCTCGCGCACGGCGGGGTCGGTCCGGCCGGCGGTCAGCCGGTCGAGGAGGGCAGTGGCCGCGTGGTCGTCGAGCGGGCCGGGACGCAGGCGGGTGAAGCCCGCGAACTCGTCGACCGGGTCAGGACGTTGACCCTCGCTGATCACTACGGCGATCCCCCGGGCGGGCTCGAGCCGTCGAGCGGCGAAGCCGAGCGCCGCCCGTGAGTCGCGGTCCCAGACGTGGGCGTCGTCGACGCAGACGAGCAGCGGGCGGCGGGCTCCCAGGGTGCGCAGCAGGTCGAGGAGTGCGGTGGGCGCCGCACCGGCGCGCAGGGCGTCGGCGGCCGGCGCGGGCAGCGGATCGGGGGCCGAGCAGAGCAGTGCGTGCAGGCCGCTGTAGGGCAGCGGCTGTTCCGCGGGGGTGGCGGCGGCGTACAGCACGGGCCCGTCGCGGTAGCCGTTCATGGCGTGCCGGATGAGGGCGGTGCGGCCGAGACCGGGTGGGGCGGTGAGGACGAGCGTACTGCCGAGCCCGTCGCGCAGCTGCGCCAACAAGGTGTCCAGAGCAGCGAGTTCACCACTTCGGCCGTACAGCCGGAGGGGACTGCGCACGGTCGTCGATGAGGTCACGACCCTTTACGCTACTTCCGCGTAACCGGGCCCGGAAGCCTCACGTCCGCGCGTACCGCCGCCGCCGGAGAGGTACTGGACCGGTACCCAACCGTGCGCGCCGGCGGCTGTGCGGGGACACAGCCGCCGACGATCGGGCCGCCGGGGTCAGGACGTGTGCGGGCAGTTGCCGCGGTACTCCTCGATGGTCGCGCTCGGACGCGGCAGCGGACAGAGGAACTGTTCGTAGCGGGTGTCGTTGTCGATGAACCGCTTCAACCAGGAGACGCTGTACTTCGCGATGGTCGTGTCGGAGGTGTTCGGCGTGGTGTGCGTAGCGCCGTTGAGCTCCAGATACGCCTTGTCGAGGGTGCCGGGCAGTGAGGTGTAGAACGGCTCGGAGTGCGAGGAGACGGGAGCGACGGTGTCACCGTCGGCGCCCACGACAAGGGTGGGTGTCCGCACCTCGGGCCACGTCTTGTCGGTGTTCCAGCCGGTCAGCGGGATCGCCGCCTGCAGGGACGGGCGGCTCTTGGCCGCCTCCAGGGCGCCGCCTCCGCCCATCGAGTGGCCCATGACACCGAGCCGTGTGCTGTCGATCCGGGCGCGGACCGCGCTCCTGCCGGTCAGGTAGTCGAGCGCCGCGAGGAGTTGCTGCCCCCGGCTCGCGGGCTGGTCGTACCGGGAGTTGGTGTCGATGACGAAGACGACGAAGCCCTGTGAGGCGAGGCGCGGACCGAGCCAGGCGACGCTGGACTGGCCGGCGGTGAAACCGGGCGAGACGGCGACGGCCCCGAAGGTGCCGTCCGCGGTGGCCGTCGGGTAGTAGATGGTGCCGCCGCCGAAACCTGTGACGCTCAGTGAGGAGACCGAGGTCTGCGCGAAGGCGTAGGGGCCGCGGGAGGCTTCGATGCTCGAGACGGTCGGGGCGGGACCGCGCTCGTACGGGTTGTCGGCAGCCTGAGCGCCCGGCATCAGCGCGGTGGACAGGGCGGTGGCCATGAGGGCTGCGGTCAGCCCCCAGCGGGTCGTACGCGAGCGGCTCGTCGAAGCGGGGCGGCGGCGGCGGAAGTCGGGGAGGTGTCGCACGAGGGGGTCCTCTCGGCCGTGGGGGAACCACGCCGGCAGGGGATCAAGGCCCGCGGCTGCGAGCCTTCGAGTGCACCGGGTGGCTGCCACCGTGTGGGTTGGCGGTAGCCACACGGTCGGGGTGCACCCCGTGGACACACATCGGCTAGTTCACCGGTTCTCTCGGCGTGCACCGGCGACCCGACGCGAAACCGGCGGAACGGCGAAACCGCGGACCGGCGGACCGGCCCGGCACGTGGGCACTGGCCACCGGGACGTACGACCGCCGTCCGCGAGCGCGTGGGCCTCTCCCGGCCCCACGACACCGTCCCGACCCAAACGGTCCTCGTACCGCTGCCCCGGGCGGCCGTGGCTGCCGCCGGGTAGGCGCCTAACGGGACGCGGTGACAAGCCACACGGAGCCCGGAATGAGGACCCCTTCGGCGGTTTCGAACTCCCGCAGTGTGCCGGTCACTTCCGCGCGGATCCTGGTGACGGCCGCCGGGTCGACGTCCCGCAGGTTGTGGCGCGTCGGGCCCATCGCGAAGATGAAGTCCGCGGCGTCGTGGGCGGTGGAGCCGAAGGACATGGGGGCCGAGACGGACACTACGTCGATGTCGGCGAATCCGGCCGCGTCCAGCACCTGGTGGATGCGCGCCGTTTCGACGAGGGAGCCCATGCCCCGGGCCGCGGGCGACGGCTCGCGCAGGAACGGAGTGAGCGCGGCGGTCGCGCGGGCGTAGGGGCTGTCGGGGCCCCCGGGCTGCGGGACGACGAACGCGAGTCGGCCCGCGGGGACGAGCGAGCGCCTGAGGTGGGCGAACGCGGCGACGTGGTCGGCGAAGAACATGACGCCCCCACGGCTGATGACGGCGTCGAACCCGCCCTCGGGGAACGGGTACACCTGGGCGTCGCCCTGCTCGAAGGTGATGTTGCCGAGCCCTTCCGCGGCGGCATCTCGGCGGGCTCGTTCCAGCATCGGCGCGGACAGGTCGATTCCGGCGACGTGGCCGTCGCAGGCCAGCCGCGCGGCGAGGCGCGTCGTCTGGCCGGCTCCGCACCCGACGTCGAGGATCCGGTCCCTGGCAGTGATGCCCGCGGCGCGCAACAGCGGTGCGTTGAACCCGCCCATCATCCCGTTGTAGCGCTCGGGATGTTCGGCCCAGTGGGCGCCCTCCCAGCCGTTCCACGCCTCGGCCTGTCGATGGTTGGCGATCGCGTACATGGCCACTCCCCGGTCCTTGCCTCAAAAAGTTCAATAGAGCTGACCTCTAGAGTTCACCACTAGATATAGACTCCAGTAATGAGCGGAGTCAAGGGCAAGCGGGGCGAAAAGGCGGCGGAGACGCGGCGGCGGATCATCGACGCGGCCGGCGCGCTCTTCGTCGAGCAGGGATACGGGGCGACCAAGCTGCAAGAAGTCGCCGATCGGGCGGGTGTGGCGGTGCAGACGGTCTACTTCGTCTTCCGGAACAAGCCCACGCTGCTCAAGGAACTGGTCGACGTCACCATCGCCGGCGACGACGAGCCGGTGGCCACGATGGACCGGCCGTGGTTCGCGGTGATCAGCGAGGCGACCACCGCCCGGTCCGCCCTGGCGGCCCTGGTCGCCGGTACCTGCTCCACGCTGCAACGCGTCGCGGGAATCACCGAGATGCTCCGCGCGGCGGCGGCCACCGACCCCGAGGTTCGAGACCTGTGGCCGGACGAGCCCGATCCGCGGTACACGGTCATCTCGACAGCGGTGGAATCCGTGATGCGCAAGCCGGGCGCCCGCTTCGACGTCCCCGCCGAGGAGGCGATGGACATCGTCTACGCGCTGCTGAGCCCGGAGCTCTATCTGGTCCTGACCCGGGACCGGGCGTGGCCGCCTGCCAAATGGGAGCAATGGGCGTACGACACGCTCGCCTCCCAACTCGTCGGCGGGGAGGGGCAGTGACCCACTCCGAGGGTAAGCCGAGCCGTTCCAGGGCGGTGAGGACCTCCATCGTTCGATCGGCTGAAGGTAGACGCCGAGCCAGTAGGCCGTCACGGCCCGGTTGGAGCGGGCGTGGGTCGCGAGTACCACCTGTTGGCCCGCGAAGCGCAGCCGCTCCCCCGCGAGCCGGGGACGGCGACCGGCTGTTCTACCTGCGGGCGCAGGTCCAAGCGCCCATGCCCTGAATCGAGGCCAGTCTCCTGGCTGTGGCGATCTGCTCCGCCTTTGTGGCGAGGTCCGCTCGCGGCGCGTACTTGCGGCCTCCCGCGGCCTTCCAGCTCGACTGGGTGAACTGGAGCCCCCCGTAATGGCCGTTGCCGGTGTTGGCGCGCCAGTTCCCGCCCGACTCGCACCGGGCGATGGCGTCCCAGTCGGTACGCGGTTTGGAATGCGATACGGCGGCATGGGCGCCGGAGATGTTGAGCAGCACAGCGGGGAACAGAACCACTGCGCAGAGCAGCTTCCTGACGGTGGTGGTGGTTCCGGCTCGCTGGCCGTCCTGGTGACGAGACATCAGTCCTCCTTCGCTGTTCGGGCAGGCCTGCCTGAAAACAGCGGGCGGGCCCGCGTACGACCTTCGGCCGTTGACCCAGCACAGCACGCATCGGGACACCGCAGCGGTACGTATGACAAGCGAACGGGTTACGCCACCCGAACGGAGCCACCCCACGCCGACGTCAGCGCACGGGGCGATCAGCCCTCGCCCATCCGGCGCGTCCTCACGGTGAAAGGCAACCGAAAATGATATGGGCGGCCCGGGTGAGCCCGGCGGTGACAAGGGATGGCCGCGCTCCAGGTCCAGGTCCAGGCGGCGCCCGGCAGATCACCGAGCCGCGGGGACGAGGGGTCGTTGAGTCAGCCCTGCGGGAGGTGCGCGGCGGGCGGCTTGTTCAGGCGCAGCCACGCGGTGAGTGCGGCGTGCAGTTCGACGATGTCCCGGTGGTCAAGGGTCTCACCGGCTCGACCGGCTCGGATGCGCACCGTGTCGGCGGTGACGGTGTAGCCGACCGTGCGGCCTGCCGGGGATGCGATCTCGGCTCCGTGGGCCAGGACCCGCAGTAACCCCTCAACCCGGGACGGCGGCGCCGGCGCCGGCGCCGGCGGGACCAGCCGATGCTGGTGCCGGGGCCGGGCCGGAAGCCCGAGGGCGGTGTAGAGGCCTTCCCTGAGGCGAAGAAGAACTCGACCGCTTCGACCGGCTCGCTCCCTGCCCTGGTCCTCGCCTTCGAGGGCGAACGCCCGTACAACTACGCGGCCGCCTTCCAGGCCCCCATCGACGAGAGCCCCCTGGACAAGGATGGTGAAGGACCCGCCGGTCCGGCCGCGGTCAAGCGGTTGCTGAAGCATCACGCATTCGTCAGCCGGCGCCGGCCCGACATCAAGTCCGGGCGCGTCCTGACCTATGACCCGCAGATCGACGAGCTCCTGAACAACCTCCAGGACACGGGCGCGACGGCCGTGACCTCTGCCGAGGAGCTGACGGCGTGACCACGCACGTCCTGCTGGTGCGGCTCGCCGCCCCCTTGCAGGCCTGGGGGGTGGCATCCCGGTTCTCCCATCGCGACAGCCATGACCGCCCCACCAAGTCGGCAGTCGTCGGCCTGTGCGCGGCCGCCCTCGGCCGTGACCGGACCGACCCCGTGGACGACCTCGCATCGCTCGTCTTCGGAGTCCGCGCCGACCACCCCGGCACCCCGGTCCGCGACTACCACACGGTCGGAGGCGGCCGGTTCCCCCTACGGCCGCGGGACGTCATAACCGACCACCGGCGTGCCGCGGCCGTCGCCAGGAGCATGGAGAGCGCCGACGGGCCGGGCTTCGGACACCACGAACTGGCCGACTGGTACGGGGCCCCCAAGAAGATCACTGCTGACCTTGTATCCGGGACCCTCGTGTCGGCCGAGCTGTCCCGCACGGCGATGATCACCGAGCGCTGGTACCTGTCGGACGCCGCATTCGTCGTCGGACTCCAGCACCAGGACCGGGCGCTGCTGGAGAAGATCGCGTACGCCCTGGAGCACCCGAAGCGGCTGTTGTGGCTCGGCCGGAAGTCCTGCCCACCCTCCGGCACCCTGGCCGCAGAGATCCTGCCCGGACAGATCGCCACCGCGTTCGCCACCAAGCGCCTGCTCCCGGGCCCGGAGGCACCCGACGCCTCAGGCCGACGCCCCTGGGCCTGGATCCAGGCGCCCTCGGGCACGCGCGGCGCGGTGCAGGTCCACGACCAGCCGGTCAGCTTCGATCCCGCCCGCCGGTCTCACGCCTCACGCTGGGAGACCCGTACCCGCATCACCATCTCCCCCACCGCCACCGAATGGGACATCATCCCGTGAACAGCACACGGGCCTCGACCGCCCGCTTCGTCGCCACCCACTCCATCCTCTCCCTCAACGCCCGCCACCCCCTGGTTGCCAAGTCCCTGGTCGACGCCCACGAAATGCACCGCACCGTGATGAGCGGCTTCCGCGGCTGGGTCGAGGACGGCGAGGAGGCCGCGCGCTCCCAGATGGGCGTCCTGTCAACCTGGTCGGTGGACCTGAAGGCGGCGGCTCTCGTCCTGGTCGTGCAGTCCAGGATACCGGGAGACTGGGCCCGTATACCGCGCGAGGCCTTCACCACCGCGCCGCACATCATCACCGTCGACCGCACCTTCAAGGCCGGCGAAGTCGTCGGCTTCCGCACGGTCGTCAACCCGACCCGCAGCAGGCCGTCCGTCAAGCCTGGAACCGAGAAGGTCCGTGGCATCCGCACCGACCACACCACACCGGAACATGTAAAGCGGTGGTTCTCACGCCGCCTCCAGGCAGATGGGGAGCCGGCGACCGCCGAGGACGGCGTCGCCCGCATCGGTGCCACCGCCGCCCCCGACACTCTCGGGATCCGCATGCTGCCGACTGTCTCCAGCGCCCACCGCAGCAAACCGGTCCGGATCGGCCGCGCCGAGATCCGCGGCTCGCTCACGGTCACCGACCCGGACACCCTCGTGGGAGTCCTGTCGAACGGCCTCGGCCACGCCCGCGCCTACAGCCGCGGACTCATCCTGACCCGCTGAGCGGGATCTCGGCAGGAACCACCTGGGAGAGCCGGACTGTGTCCATGAGCCAGGATCCAACTCCCAGGGGCCGTGCGAAACGATGCCCGGCCGACCCGAAGGAGCAGCTGCTCCTTCGGGTCGGCCGGGCGCCGGTGTGGAAGACATTCCCGCACATGCGGGAGCCAGCAAGGAGCGTCTGCTCCTAACAGGGGCCATCCCCGCACACGCGGGAAGACCCATCAGGTGCCGAGAGTAGGCCCTGCGCCTTGCGGGTGCCAGGCCCGCAGGGCGTCACCGGGATCAACGCTTCCGGTCGCGACGCATCAGGATCGTCAGCGTCGCCCGGGCGTCGCGCCGGCGCTGCGGGGTGCGGAAGAGAACGGAGGAGGCAGCTACCGTCACAACGGCTCCGGCGTAGACCAGGCCGGTAGCGGCGGACAGAGTGGCAGCCTCCTGGAACACGGACTCCACAACGCTCAGCAGAACGGACACGCGAATCCCCTTCGGGTTGTCGCCCGATGGCCTTCTCCGCCGGGCGCGGTCCCATAGGTATCCGCCCTCCGGATGGTGTCCGGCGAACTCCACGACAACCGGAACTGCCGCATAAGCGCAGCTCAGAGGGGGGAATCAAAATGTGTCCGGTGAACTCTTCCGCAGGCAGGGAAACAAGTGGCGCCCGCGACGAACCTGCATCCACGCTGGGGGATAACCTGAAGCGGCTCCACGAAGCCGCAGGAGGGCCTAGGCCGTTTCTCTCGGATCATCTGATCGTTGGTTGATGTGTGTCGTTGACTGACGCGCAGTGGGCGCGGATCGAGCCGTTGCTGCCGGACCG
>NZ_JBEXNN010000032.1:0-61772 GCF_040611115.1 Streptomyces sp. NPDC003038 | reverse complement strand
GGAAGGGGTCCGACAGGCCGTCACCCTCCGCGTGGAGCTGCACCGTTCGCCCGGGAAGCACGGGGCGTGCAGCCTCCTCCACCCTCACAACGGTTTCAGGCCGACCGTTCATCCGAACGACGTCACCGGGGCGAACCTGGTCGGCGGGGAGGAGGAGAAGCGGCTGCATGGGAGCTCCTTCGGTAGGGGTGCGTTTCCGGTGCCGGGCGGTTGCCACTCCGACCAACAGGACAACTATAACACTCATTCATCACCTACGTCCATCCCACGCACCCCACCACATCTGTCCAGTCTCCGTGATGTCCGGACAGTCTCAGCTCTCCGGGCATCTCGTCGGGCGTCCCGCACAAGTCCCGGCACCGCAGGTCGGAGAGACGTCGTAGCCGGAGATATACCCGACCGGGCATCAGCGGTACCACCCGCCACTTCCGACAGCCGGCGGCCCCGGCTACCCCCAGTAGACCGGCAGCCCCCGCGCCCGCGCTTCCTCGGCGAGCTCCCGCAGCTCCTCCAGCCGCTCCTGGATGTACCCCTCCCTGCGCCCACAGTCGACGAAGCGGCCTTCGGTCGTCGCCGGGCGTCCGGCATCCACGCGCACCAACGCCAGCGCCACCAGCACCCTTCCCAGGAAGTCGTCAGCCTCCGCGTCACCCGCCAACTCGTCGTACCCAAGCACGCCCAGCACACGGGCCGCGTTGGCGTTGGCCATGTTGACGTCCTCGGAAGCAGAGTCAGCAAAGAAGGTGACAGACATTCAGGGGCTCCATCCCTCGCAGATACGGCATCGGCAGGTGGCTCGCCCGGGGGAGCGGCGTTCCGGCTGCTCCCCCGGGGGTTCCATCAGAGGTCGGCGAGCGTCGCCAGCATGGCGAGCACCTTGTCCCTGTCGAGCGGCAGGGTCTCCCCCTCGTCGTCCGCTCCGCCGGTCAGCAGAACGGGGCCGTGGTAGTTCTGGTAGGTCCGGCCGAAGCGCCGCGCGAGCAGCGTGGCCATCGGGTTGACCGGCTGGGTGTAGAGGCCGTTGTCGTCCAGCCACATGTCCACCTGGTCGGTCAGGGCCACCACGTCCACCTGGTCGCAGCGCATCAGGGAGTACATGACCGTCAGTCGGTCTCCGGAGTCACCGGGCAGGTCGACCGGGATGACCTCGGCCTCGGGGGTGATGAGCAGGGCGGTCGGCGCGATCGTCATGATGACTCCATCTGTCGCAGTGTGAGTTTTCGGTGTTGACCGGTTGCCACCCCGACCAACAAAACAACTATACCATGCTTTCATCACTCGCAGGGAATCGCGCGGTGCTCATGTCCTCGAAATCGGCCCTGACCACCTCTACGCGAGGGGAAACGCCTCTCCACTCGTCCTGGTAGGCCGAGGTGTCGATGCCGATGCCCGCGGTCAAAGTCAGGCCGGTCTCACGGTGGAATCGGGCGTACTCCCCACTGTGGCGCTCCTGGTAGTAGCGAGCCCCGGAGTACTCAAACGGGGCGCTCGCCTGGGGGATGAGGAACACCCCGGCGCGGGCGACGGTCGACGCTACGTCGATGGCGTGGAACTCGAACCGGCTGCCTCGATACCGGGGACCCGACCCCGCGCGCTGCACCCTGGGCCCGTACGGGGGGTTGGCCACCGCATAGTCGAATCCGTTCAGCCCGAGTGCCTTGGGGTCCATGGTGAGGATGTCGGCACAGACCCAACGGACGTCGGGCAGGACCCTCATCCCGACAGCGACGTACTCCGGATTCCGCTCCACACACACGATCTCGCGGGGCTCGGCCCCGTCCCACTGGCGCACCCACTTGTCACGGGCAGCGTCGGCAAGCCGCCCGATGCCGGCGCACAGGTCGATAACCCGCCGACCGCCGACCTCAAGGCGCATGTCCCAGGCAAGTCGGGTCGGCGTGAAGTGCGCTCCGTCCAGCGCGTTCGTCGCGGTGCTCGACTCCTGCCAGTTCTCCAGCACGATGTCCCGTTCGGTCTCTGTCAAAGGGCGCCGGAGCTTCACCAGCTCGCGGGCCTCTCGGTGGAGCGCCTGTTCTTCTCGGGTCAGGCTCATTGGGGACGACTCCATCTCTCGCAGTGAGTTCTCGGTTTCGGCCGGCTGCCACCGCCGACCACGAAATAACTAGAACAACAACGGCCCACTTTGCTTCTGCGCCGCCCTTCCGCGGAGCGCTGCCCGCAACGGCCGGCAAAGCGGTAGTCGCCGGCCCCTCTGGGCGCAGACCGCGCAGAAGCGGCCGGGCAGGGCAGGGGCGGACAGAGTCCGCCCGGAGAGGCTCCGGGGCCGGGTAAAGCTCCCGCGCCCCGGAGCCCCCGATTCAGACCGTCAGACGGGGTGCGGCCACGTACTCCACACCCCACTCCGGCGGGATCAGCTCGCCGGTTGCCGCATCCGTGCAGTAGGCGCTGAAGATCTCCGAGGCGTTGAGCGGTTTGGCGTAGAACTCCACCAGCTTCCAGCCCCTGACTTCGGAGGTCTGGTCGGCGAAGTGCGTGCGGATCACCGCGCCACCGCCCACCATGGCGGCGAGGGTGAGGATCTCCATCGCCTCAAGGGCGTCGTCCGGGTCCAGGTCGCTCGCCTCGCCGTCCTTGTGGAACGGCACAGAGACCGAGAGGGTGGCGTCGTTCGCGGATGCCGCGACGGCGAGATGGTGACATCCGTCCCCCACCGCGTTGACCAAGCCCATCAACAGCGCGGCGGAGCGCTCAACCTCGTACGGGGTCCGGTCCTGCGACGTGATTGTCATGCCGATTCCTCTCGGTTGCTTCCGGTTTCCTGGTCGGCTGCCACCACCGACCAACGAGATAACTATACCCCTCTTTCATCATTCTCGGGAGGCTTTGTGGATCTTTTCCGAAGGAAATTCCGCACGTGGGAGAGGCCACGAACGCGCGGCGCCCCGCCCCTTGCCGGGAGTGGGGCGCCGATTCCGCCGGTCAGTCCTCGCCGGGCAGGGAGATCGTGAGCACGGGCTCCATTCCGTCGCCGGGCCCGCACGTGGCGAGTAGCCAGGCCTGCTCGCTCTCCTGGCTCTCTCCGTCGCGGGGTACGCGGTAGAGATCGACGGGGCAGGAGCTCCCGTCGCTCGAACGCCTGATGGCGTAGTGGGTCATCCGGAGCACGTCCCAGAGGCGTCCCGACTCGTCCTGGTAGGTCTGCCGGTTGTCCTCGTCCGTCCAGGCGACGCAGTCGGCCCACGCGGCCGCGGTGAGGGCCACGGGGACCGTGAACCCGGCCTCGCGGGCGATGTCGTCGCCGACGGCGACCAGGGCCCCGTCGGCGAGGGCGCTGGCGCGGCTGTACGCGTGGATGACTCCCCCGAAGAGGTCGGCCACGGAAACGGCCGGCTGCTCCGGCTCGGGGGTCCAGCGCATCGCGTCGGGGCCCAGGTTGTCCGGGTTGGCGGTGCCGTCGATGAGTGTCTTGTCGGTCATGGGCTGCCCTTTCGTGAGCTGTGTTCTCGGCGGCGGCGGGGTGCCACTCCCCGCCGCCCGGGGCGGGGCGCAGCCGGGTGGCTGCGCCCCGAGAGAGGGTCAGGCGTTGGCGGACGACCGGGTGATGGACGCACGGCGCACGTGGTGCACCACGCAGGCGTCCGGGTCCTCGGCGAACGGGTCGGTGAGGTGGTAGCGGGTGTCAGCGCTCCCGAGGTGGTCCGCACGTCCGCAGTAGAAGCAGTCGCACAGCCGGGCCAGGTAGAAGCCGTGGTGCTCGGGCTTGCTGCCGTGGTAGAGGACCAGGTCGCCGGGCTCGATGAGGTCGAGGGTGCGGAGCAGGGTGTCGGACATGAGTGTCTCCTCACGGCTGTGCGTGGATTCGGTTTGTGGTCGACTGCCACCGCCGACCAGCAAGACAACTATAACACACTTGGATCACTTTCGGCGTCCTGATCAGCCCGCCCACCTGGGTGAATTGGCGGACGCCCGCCTTCCGCCGGCGGCGTGGGAGCCGCCGGCACTTCTCCGGTGGCCGGCGCGGCTGGAGCATGCCGCGGCCGGCGCGCCGAGGGTGCGGGAGGGAGTCCGCCACGGGCTGCCCGGTACACCTGCCGACCGGAACACGAGTGCGCCCCCACCGTGAGGCAGGGGCCACGGTGGGGGCGCAGGGTGGGAGGGCGTCTAGCCGGTCGTGACGCTGGCGCGTACGGCCGCGACGGCGGCGGCGGTGTCGGCGGCCAGGTCGGGGGTGTGGGAGTCGTACAGGACGGTGAACTCGACGCCGTCCTCGTCGTAGACGCAGGCGAGCCAACCGGCGTGTTCGGTCAGCGGGTAGTCCACCTCGGCCTCGTGCCTGTCCTGGCCGGTGAGCAGGATCTCGCCGCCGTCGGGGGTGGGGACGGCGATCCAGGAGCAGCCGGAGCCCGGGTGTGCGCCCCTGGTGGCTTCGATGCCCGCCTCGGCCAGGACCCGCTGGAGGTACTCCCCGGCGGTGTCTTCCTCGGCGTAGCCGAAGTCGCGGCAGAACGCGTAGGCTAGGTCCGCGGCGATGTCCGGGTCGGGGGCGTTGAACTCCTCGGCCCACCGGGTGAAGTCCTCCTCGCTGGTGGCCAGCAGCTCGACCTGGTCCGCGACGGGGCCCGCGACGACGGCCGCGATGAGCAGCTCCGTGCGGTCGACGTCGAGGGTCAGGCCGATGACGGTGTACGTCTGCGTCTCGGTGGCGGTCATGCGATCAGCCGGAAGCTCGCGGCGTCGACCGCCTGGGCGCCGAGGTCTCCGAGGAAGGCGGCGACGACGTAGGCGCCGTGGTCGCCTCCCCAGAGGGTCTCGGGGGTCTCGCCGTCCTCCTCGGCGCGCCACGGGAAGGTTTCCAGCACGGCGGCGGCCGCGTTCGCTTTGGCTTCCTCGAAATCCGCTCCCTCGGCGACGACCGCGAACGAATCGGCGAGATCCCAGACTTCGTACCAGTCTCCGATGATGGTGTATTTCACGGGTTTTCCTTTCGTCGAATTCGAGGGCCCCGGATTTCGGTTCCGGGGCCCGGGGTGACCTGCGTTTAGCGGCGCGGCCGGGGGACGTCGCGGTGACGGCTGAAGTAGCGGTCGACGAGCATGAGTGCCTGGTCCTCGGTGAGGCCGAGCAGCTCTCCGCCGCGCGTGGATCCGGTGAAGACGGCCACGCCGCAGACGGGGTTGGGGTTGGCCTGGTAGGCCTGGAGGAGCTGGCGCGCGGGGGCGTTGGCGGGGAGGCCGAGTGGGACGGCCAGCTCGTCGGTCCACATGATCAGCTGGGTGGTCAGGTCGGTGGAGCGGACCTGGTCGGTGCCGAGCGCGTCCTGCGGGCAGGTGTCGGCGTCCCAGTCGAGCAGGCTGAATCCGCCGGTGGGCTCGACACGCAGGGCGTAACCGTCCTGAAGGAGGGTGGGCATGGGGGTCCCCTTTCCTGGGAGTTGGTTTTCGGTGCGGGTCGGCTGCCACCGCCGACCAACGATTTAACTATACCAACTACACATCACTTTCGGAACATTGCAGGCCTCTATTTCCCCTGTTCAGCGGCATGCCCGAGGGCCGCCGGCGGAGTTCGCGCACGCCGCCGGCCCGTCCTGGGCTCCAGGGCGCTGGCGCCGAAGCGGCCGGCCACGGGCCGGCGGCGGCCGCGGTGGAGGCTCCCCAGCCGGGCCGACGGCGCGCCGGCCGCGTCCACAGGCCTGAAGGGAACGCCCGGCCTCCCCCACGGCCGGCGAGATGTCCTGCGGCCGGGCACGACTGCGCCCCGGCGCGGCTGGTGGGCCGTGCCGGGGCGCGAGGAGGTGCGGGGCTATGCGATCAACGTCCAGGGGCCACTCAGTCGCGGCGGGCCCGGCTGGTGGGGGTTGAGGTCGACGACCACGTCACCGTCGTCCGTGTGGACGGTGAAGACAGTGGCCCAGGACGTGGGGTCGCGCTGGAGAGCCAGCGCCGCGAAAGCGGCATGTACGGGCGTCTCAGCGTCGATCTCGACGTTCCAGCTGATGCTGTACTCCGGCATGCGCTTCATGCCTTCCTGGGCGCCCTCAGCGCCCGTGTGCGGTCGTGGGAGGTCTAGGCGGCGAGGGTGAATTCGACGTCGTCCAGGCTGCGCTCGTTGATGGTGACGCCGCTGACGGGGTCGAGGTCGTCGAGCCAGAGCTCCTCGTTGTCGGCGAGGTAGCCGTGGAGGGCGCTCGGGTTGTTAACGATGTACGCGGGGAGACGGACCTCGGTGGTGAACTCGTAGGTGACCTCCTCGGTCACGGTCAGGGCGAGGTGCGCGGTCACTTCCCGGTCGTGGCCCTCGGGCTCGGGCGCGTCGGCGTTGACCACGAGGCACAGCAGGGCCGCCGCGTCCTCGTACGGGTCGGCATACTCCTGTGCCGAGTCGGGGAGCCGGCCGAACGGGGCGCCGAGACCGTCGAGGTCGCGGAGGACCTGGAGCAGGGCCTGAGGGTCGCGCGGATCGGTCCCGCCCCAGGCCGTGCGCAGTTCGGGGTCGGTGAGCTCGGGGAGCGTGTCCAGGTCGCCGCAGACGCCCTGCGCGCCACTGGCGGTCCGGAGGCTGTCGAGGTGGAGTTCGCCGGATCGGGGCTCGCGGCGCAGCACCAGGTAGGCGGCGTGCGGGTACATGTGGGCGAGGGTGGCGGCGAGGGTGCGGGCCAAACCCTGCGCCTGGTCCTGGGCGGCTTCGAGTGCGTCCTGGCACTGCTGAAGGGTGGTGTGCATCGTTCCTCCTGGGGTGTGTGCGGGGGGCCGGCGGTTCGGCCGGCCGTCGGCTGGGGAGCCCCTCCCCCGGCGCCGGGCCGGGGGAGGGGGCGGATCAGGCGCTGAGGAGCTGGTTGCCGGTGCGCTGCCAGTACCCGGCGGGGGCGCGGTCCGCGCGGCACTGGTAGGTGCCGTAGGCGGTCATCTCGAACTCGTCGTCGCAGACCAGGATGCGGGCGTCCGGGATGAACTCCAGCGTCTTGCTGTCGGCGGGGAAATCCCTGAAGCACTGGAATCGGTGGGGGGTGTTCAGGAACCAGTAGACGTCGCCGCGTTCCAGGTCGGTGTACCGCACGCTCACCGTGTCGGCGGGGTGGAGCTTGCACCAGGTGCGCACGCCGAGGGTGGCGCAGATGTCCTTGACCCGGTCGTATAGGACGTCGAAGGCGTCCGGGGCGATGCCGAGCGCGCGGTCGGTTTCCCCGCTCGGGCCGGTGAAGTGGACGGGGCCCCGGACGTCGAGGCCGTCGAAGCCGTAGCGGGCGGCGAGGTGCTGCGCCACGGTGTTGGGGGCGCCCTGGTCGCCGGGGTGGTAGTGCATGTCCGTCTCGGCGTCGAGCGGGACGGTGGTGTACACGCCGGGGCCGGAGAAGAGGCCGGTGAGCTCCCACTCGACGTGGGGGTCTCCGAAGGACCACGCCACGAGGTGGTCCGGGTGGAGCGTGCCGAAGCAGCTGAATTCGTGCGGGTGGGTGAAGTCCAGGGGCATGCGGTTCTCCAGGGTGTGGGTTTCCGGTCTTGGTCGACTGCCACCGTCGAACCATGAGACAACTATACCACGCACACATCACAGTCGGGAGATCCTTCGACCCATTTCCGCTGCTCAGATCCCAATTCCGCCCACTGTCCCCACCACGCAGAACTGGCCCCGCCCGTGCGGACGGGGCCAGTGAATGCCGGCGTTCAGTCCGTCGGCGCCGCCGCGGCGGTCAGCTGGTAGAGGGCGTCGAGCGGCTGCTCGGCTCGGGCCATCCGGCAAGGCGGGCGCGCTGGTCGCCGATGCCTCGGCAGCCGGCGAGCGGCTGCAGGGTGTCCGGGCGCAGCTGCGCGACGGCCTGGACGTAGGCGCGGCCGCCGAGGGCGACGACCGGGCGCGGTCCGGGGAGGATGCCGAGCTGCGCGGCCTGGGCGGCGAGCCGCTCGGGTGTGGCGGAGCCCGGCTGGCCCATGCGCAGCTCGTACGGGAAGAGCGGTTCGTCGAGAGTGACGAAGCCGTGCTGTGCGGAGAGGACGACGACGTCGCCGCTGGCGCCGGCGAGGCGCTCCGCCGCCTGTCGGCACAGGAGGTGATAGCTACCGGTGTAGAGCTGGCGGGCGGGCAGGGCCGTGCTGGTAGCGGCCTTGGCGGCGCTGCAGCGGAAGGCGCGCGGGTTCGCAGAATCCTGGGCGCCGATGGGCCGGAACTCGTACGGAAGTCTTCCATCTCTTGAGCCCGGAAGCTGAGTTCGTCGGAGTAGGTCCGAGTTCGACGATCGCCTCGGTCACTACGCTGAGGCCGTACCGGATCAGTTCAGGCGGAAAGTGGTGGAGCAGTGGCCAAGCGCGATGTGTGGGTGCGCGTCGGGGACGAGTTGGTGCGCGGCGACACCATCGTGGGCATCACTGTGGACGGCGGCCAGGTCTACTACCAGTCATACAAGCTCCTGCTGAAGGTCACGGGCCACCGCGACCTCTTGGTAATCGACTCTGGGATCTACGCCCGCGTGGATGAGGCGGACAAGGACGAAGCCCACGAGCAGGCCACCGCTCTCGCTGACGACTTCGTGAACACGATCGCGCGGGGAGCTTCACTGCCCACCGGAGCGCTGATCCGGCTCGCCTCGGATGATGAGGTTGACGACGGCGGTGCGAAGTGGGAGTTGACCACTCTGGGATAGCACCCAGCGCTCGCTATGCGGCCAGCGCCACCAGGTCCGCCGGCGCGCACCGCCGGTGCTGCTGCGGCACCTCGACCAGCACCAGGGCCTCGGGCCCGCCGTATACCTGGCCGAGGTAATCCTGGACCGGCCCCTGCCACGCCCGGCCTGTCAGCGCCCCCATGACGACCGCGCCGACCGGCGGGCACACCACGTCGCCGATCCGCTGGAACGCGCTGGTGCGGGTGCCCTGCCAGGGGTAGGACGGCAGGAAGCCGACCAGCTGCCCGGCCTCGGCCTCGGCCAGCCTGTAGCCGTCCGACTCCCGGTACCAGGTCCGGGCCTTGCCGGTGAGGCACCAGCCGGCCTTGTCCGCGGAGAAGGTGTTCCCGCCCTTGGGCCGTCCGTTCGCGTCCAGTCCGCGCACTCCCCGGGTGTTGACCCGTTCCCCTGCGGCCCACCCGAGGGCGGCGGCCAGGGTCTGCTCGGCGAACGGCATGCCGGGCCGCACGGATCCGGGGATGCGGCCGTAGCGCACCGCCATGAAGAACACCCGGCGCCGGTGGGTGGCCACCCCGTAGTCGGCCGCGTCCAGCTCGACCCACTGCTGCTGGGACCAGCCGGCCAGGGCCAGCTCGAACGAGACCGCCTCCCGCACCTCTTCGGGCAGGTTCGCGGATTGCTCCATGGCGACCCACCGCAGCGTCTTGCCGTGAAGCTGGAGGCCGAGCGCCCAGATCAGCACCTCGGCGACGAGTCCGGCTTCCGGGTCCGGCATGGCGGCCGCCATGGCGCGCACCTCGGCCCACGTCGCCCCGGAGCGCTCGCGGTGCCCGCCGTGCCCGGCCGCCTCCCCGGCGGCGCGCAGCATGGCGGTGAGGACCTGGAGGGACTGCGCGGTGAGTCCGGCTCGCTTGCCCGCGGTCGACCAGGCCGGGCAGGGCGGGGAGATGATGACGCCGACGGTCCAGCGCAGGGCGGGGTGTTCGGGGTCGAGCAGGGTGATGTCGATGACGATGCGGCGGTGCCCGGCACGCTCGGCGGTGGCGCAGGCGTCGCCGGAGAGGTCGAGGCCGACGGCGTCGTACTGGGCGCCGAGGGCGGCGAGTCCTTCGTCCCAGCCGCCGGGGCCGGCGCAGACGCCGACGACGCGCTCGCGGTCGCCTTCGCGGGGGCGCAGGAGCCAGCGGCCCGGCCAGGGCGCGGCGATCTCGTCCAGCTCGGCGAGGACGTCCGCGGGGATGTCGGCGCCGAGGTCGAGCGCGAGGTCGGCGAGGCATGCGGGGCAGGTTCGCTCCTCGAACCAGTCGACGCAGGTGACGTAGCTGTGCCAGTCGGTGAAGCCGCAGCGGGCGGTGGTGTCGCTGTGGTCGGGCAGGAGGTGCACCAGGCCCTGGGCGTCGGTGCCGAACCCGGTGACGCGGATGGGTTCGGCGTTGCGCTCGGCGGTCTGAGCGTCCGTCATGGGCTGCTCCCCTCGGGTCGGCCGGTTCGGCGGCCGCGTGCTGTGCCTTCGGTCGCCGGTCGGGTGCCACTCCCGACCGGCGAGATAACTATACCCACAGCACATCACGATTACTAGTGGGGGGCGCCCGCCTCCTCTCGCGTGTCGCTTCGGCGTCAGGCCGCCAGGGCCAGGGCCAGCCGGCGGAGGTAGTCGGCCGCGGCCTCCTCGCCGACGTGGCGCCGCAGCGCGTCCCCGCGCGCCCAGACCAAAGGGCCCTCCTCCGCCTCGACGCGGGCCGCCTCGGCGACGATTTCGGCGACGCTGAGCTTCTCCCTGAAGCGGTGGCCGATGTGCTCTTCCAGGGCGACGTACCGGGTCGGCAAGTCCAGGCCCAGGGCCCAGCACAGCCGTACGGCGCGCACCAGGACGTCCCGTCCGGCGAGGACGCAGAAGACGCAGGACAGCCGGGGGATGGTCGCGTCGTAGACGGGGTGGTACTCCAGGGCGGCGTCGGCGATCTGCTGCCAAATGTCAGCCTCGGTGAGCTTCAGGATCGGGTGCCAGGTCAGGACCATGCGCTGGCCGTTGCTCGCGCGCATGTCGATGGCGAGCGGCAGCTTCCGGGCCCGGGCGGGGGATTCGGCGGCCCGGATGCCGAGGGCGGAGAGGATCAGGGCTTGCTCGTCCAGGCCGAGGGCGTCGGTGATCTGTTTGAACAGTGGGGCGATCTTGTCGCGCTTCAGGGTCGAGGTGCACAGTCGGCGGGCCGCGTCCGGCCACATGCCGCGCTTCTCGACGAGGCCGAGGAGGCCGCGGTCGGCCTGGACCACGATGAACTCGACGCCCCAGCGCTCGGCCTGGCGCTGGGCGAGCTCGCGGACGCCCGGCCATTCGGACTCCTCCCCCAGGTCCGCGTGGACCATGACCACCTTGTCCAGGCAGCCGGCCTCGGCGGCCAGGGTGACCACGCGCTGCCCGCAGACGAGCGAGTCCTTTCCGGCGCTCGTGGAGACAAGGATTTTGTCGGCGGCCAGGATGAGTTCGCGGGGCGTTTCGGCGAGCTCGCCGAGGAGGCCGGCCGCGACGTCGGACCGGCGCCGGCCGCCGGTTCCGCGGCCGGGGGCGTGCGGGGTGTAGAGCGCCCCTAGGGCGCGGTTGGCCGCTCGGGCCGCGGTGAAGGTCCGGCGGACCTTGGCGCGGGCCTCCTGCTCGCGGCGGACGAGGCCGGCGTGCGCGGCCTGCGCGGCCTCCAGCTCGTCGGCGTCGGCCTGCAGATGCGGGTCGTGGGTGATGCGGGCGTGTGCGGCAGCGGCGGCCTTGGCCGCCCGGGCGCGGGCGCGGTCGGCGGCGGTGTACGCGGCGTCGGCCTGGTGGGCGCGCCGGATTGCCTCCAGCAGCCGACGGCGGGTGCTCATGTCCATGGGGCTCCTCGCGGTTCGGGGTGGTGAGTTCGGCGCCGGGCGGCTGCCACTGCCGCCCGGCCGGGGGTGGATCAGAAGGTGCAGAACCGGCGTGCGACCGGCGGGATGTTGCTGCTGCGGCGCCGGCTGAGCCGTTCGGTCACCTCGCGGGCGCACCGGGCGGCGTCGGCGGCCGCGTCGAGCGGCGTGGGGGAACCGTCGACGAGGGTGGTGAGGTAGGTGCCGTCGGCGGCGTGCAGGTGCGCGGACCAGGGGTCGCGGTGGTCGGCCGCGGGCCGGTCGGCGCGCTCGCCGGCGTACATCAGGACGTGCGGGACGCCGTAGGCGGCGTCCTCGCCGTCCGGGGCGCCCGGGTCGGCGGCCATGATCAGGAAGGTCATGCCGCCCTCCTCCCCGGGGAAGGCGCGGCGGCCCAGGGCCGCCAGTTCGGCGAGCAGCAGGTCGCCTTCTGTGGGTTCATTCCGGATGGTCATCGCGTTCCTTTGCGTCGAGCGGGTGGGGGTGTCTTGCCGTGCGGGCCGTTGTCGTGCGCAGGAGGTGCCTGGCCCCGGGTGCCCGGCCCGAGGTGGGGCCGGGCGCCGGGGCGCGGGGGGCTGTGCGCCCCGCGATGTACTACTGAGCGACGGTCGGCCGGTTGCAGGGGCGGGCGTTGTCCACGGCGACGGCGGCAGCGAGGCGAACCCAGTTCAGGTGGAGCTTGAATGCGGCTTCCAGGTAGAGCGCCGTCGCCTCCGGCCGCTCACCGGCTCCCGTCAGGTGGCGCTCGTGCAGCAGCTGGAGGGCAACGCGCAGGCGGGTCTCCTGTGCAGCGAGCTGGGCGCTGACGGGGTGCAGGAGCCGGGGCAGTTCGAGGGTGCCGAAAACGGCGCTGGTGACCTACTGGCCGAGGCAGTCGGGGAGCCCGGTCGCCCTGTTCTGGACGATGACGTCTTCGGCGATGGAGAGGAGCAGGGAGGCGTCGAAGGGGATCGTGTTGGTGATCACGACACCGTCCAGGACCTGGGGGAGGTCGGTCTCGAAGGCCAGCGCGACGTCGTCGAGGAGTTCGGCGACCGTGGTCAGCGCTTCCTCGGCCGGGTGGTTGAGTACGGTCCTGCGTCGGGCGATACCGGCGATGGCGCGGGCGCGGGCAGCTGCGTGCAGGGCGTTGGGGAGCGGCGTGCGGATGATCATGTCTCTCCGAAGGGTCCGAGGATGTGTGTCCGGTGCGACCGACTGCCACCGTCGACCACAAGACAACTATACTCGCCATTCATCACTCCGCAAGGGTTCGCCGTTGCTTCCCGGCAGAAATCCGCAGACGACACCGGGGGTGCTGTGGGCGGCCCCCCGCCAGCGCGCCGCCTGGGCGCGGCTCCCCGGACGCGCGATGGCGGCGGAGGGGAAGGAGGGCCGCCCGGCTCCGTGGGGCCGGGCGGGGGCCGTCAGCAGGCAACCTCGGGGTCCTCGGCCGCCGGCAGGGGCTCCCACTCCAGGGAGCGCGCGGTCTTGCGGGACCGGCCGTCAACGGCGACGGTCACGCCGTCCCGGTACGCCCGGGCGCCGGCCATCCGTACGTCCGCCGCCTCGACGGTGCCGGTCTGACCGCTGGCCACATGCCGGACCCGCTCGCCGACGGTGCGGACCAGGTCCGCTTCCCGCAGGCGCCGCGCGCCGAGCCGGTGTCCCGCCTGCTGGACCAGGCGGCCGCCGCGGGTGGCCAGGGCGGCCGCGAAGGCGGCGGCGGAGTCGGGAGCCTCGACCCTCAGGAAGGAGCGGCCCTCGGGCAGGCCGGTGTGGGTGATGGTCCAGGTGTCGGTGATCGCGCCCCGGTCCTGCTCGATGGCGGCGCCCTGCGTGGCTGCGGCCTCCAGGGTCGGCACGTGCCAGACGAGCAGGGACGGGTGGTCACCGGGCTCGACGAGCCAGCCTTCGGTGCGCTCGAACAGCTCCTTCGCGACGCACAGCGCGGCCAGGGGCGGCCGCCCGTCGGCGCCGGTGGTCAGCTTGCCGTCCTCGACCCAGCCGACGGTCAGGCGGCCGCTGGTGCCGTCCGGCCGGACCCAGTAGCCGGCCACCTCGCCGAGGTCGTCGGGGCCGGTGACGTCGGCGAGCGGCTGTCCGGACAGGGCGGTCACCGCGGCGGCGGCGGCCGGGTGTTCGGCGTCCTCGGGCAGTACGCCCGTACCGGCGGCCGGGGCGGCCTCGGCCGGGCCGGCGGCGGGCGGCGGGACGTGGACGGCGTTCCAGGAGCCGGGGCCGTACTCGGTGAGCTTGACGAGGCCTGCCGCGTGCAGGCTCCGGACGGCGGTGAGGTTGTGCCCGTATCCGGCGCCGATCGCGCCGTCGCGCTTGACGACGGCGTACACCCGCCGCTGCGGTTGGGTCAGGGCATCCTCGGCGCGCTTGCGGTTCTCCTGGGCGTTCAGGAACTCGGCGCGCTCCTGGGCGCCGGCCTCGGTCTGCCAGTCGCCCGAGACGACCAGGCCGGAGCTGTTGACGACGTCGAAGCCCCCGCCCGCGGCCGGGCGTACGGAGTACAGGGCGAGCGGCGCGCGCTCCTCGGCCGGGGCCGGCCGCGCCTCGGCGGGCGTCCGGGCGGGGGTCGTCTTGCGGGTGCGGACCGGCTTGGCCTGGACGGCGACTTCCTCGACCGCGATGTTCTTCCAGCCCGCGCGCTCGGCGGTCCGGGCCGCCTTGGCGACGTTGGCCGCGGACATCGACCAGGTGTGCACGATGCGGCCCTCGCCCTCGCGGCGGTCGACGGTGACCGCGTGGGTGTAGTGGCGGGTTTCGCTGGTGCGGGTGCAGCCGGTGGAGGCGACGAAGGTGGTTCGGGCCATGACGGGGCTCCTTGGGTGTGGGGTGTGTTGCCGGTGCTGGTCGGCTGCCACGGCCGACCAGGTGGGGGGAGGGCCGGGGGCGGTGGGGCCGCCCCCGGCATCGGGCCTACTGGCCCAGGCGGATCGCGCGCTTGCGAAGGCCCGCCTTCTGGATCCGGTACCGCGCCTTGGAGAACTGGTCGAGGTCCCGCAGCCACCGGTGGAGGCGGATCAGCGTGCGCTCGGACATGTCGTCGACCGTGCCCACCACGGTGGGCTCGCCAACGAACGCGAATCCGAGGGTCCTCGGCGCGAACGAGGGGGCGCCGAGCGTGTAGAACCACACCTTGTATCCAGCCTTCGGGTCGTTCTCGTTCCAGAGGCCGACAACGATGGCCCGGCGCTCGCCGGTGTTCTTGCCCTCGTCGTAGCGGGGGGTACGCACGACCGTGCCCGGCTCCAGAACGGTCTGGACGGTGGAGGCGGTGGCGACGGTCATGTGAACTCCCTTGGAGAGTGGTGGGGATGGCGGCGGGAATCCCCCGCCGACAAGAAAACTATACCCACT
Organism: Streptomyces sp. NPDC003038; assembly: GCF_040611115.1. NCBI lineage: Bacteria > Bacillati > Actinomycetota > Actinomycetes > Kitasatosporales > Streptomycetaceae > Streptomyces > Streptomyces sp. NPDC003038. The sequence goes on along the minus strand of NZ_JBEXNN010000032.1, from coordinate 46,960 downwards.
ATTCATCACTTGCGCAAGGGGAACCCTCGCCCGGCGACGCCGCAGGTGACGGAGGGTCGAGCCGGCCGGGAGCCGGGCCGCCGGCTACGGGCCGACGGACCCGTGTCCGGTGGGGGCGAGGATGCCCGCCACCACCGGACACGAGGGAAGATCAGCGCTCGGTCTGGGCGTAGTTGTGGCAGTCGTCGGTGGCCGCGAACTCGACCAGCTCGGGGCGGTGCGCACCGATCCAGGTGTCGATGGGCCCGGGGTTCTCCTGCTGGCCGGTGAGCCAGCGGTAGACGTCCGGCCGGAGTTCGAAGAGGCGGCAGGCATCGTCTTCGGCGTAGAACTGGGCGTTGCCGCCGAACCCGTAGTCGTCCGCCACCTCCCACACGCAGACCAGGTACGGTCCGCCCGCGTCGTAGATCCGGCCGAAGACGTTGCGGATGTCGGTGGCGCCGTAGCCGTGCTCGAACGCCCCGCGCAGGTCGGCGATCTCGGCCGACAGGTCCGGTCCGGCCTGCTCGGCGTTGGCGGCCTCGGTGCGCGGCGCGGGGTCCTGGCCGTCCTGGTCGTCGTGCTCGCCGCCGTGCTGGATGATCAGGTCGCGGAGCGCGTCGGTGGGCACGTCCAGGAACATCCCGCTCTCATTGCCGAGGGTGCCGCCGGTCAGCCAGTCCTCCCAGGAGTCCTCGGTCTCCCAGGCCTCGCTGTCGGGAGCGGTGAGGCCCGGGGAGAGGAGGACCTCCTCCGCGGCGGGGGCGGCGGGCTGCGTCTTGAGGGTGATCGCGTGTCCGTCGGAGAGGCGGATCCGGGCGAAGCCGTGTCCGGTCCCCTCGGTCACGACGGTGTCGAGTCGGGACGTGCTGAGGGTCTGCGTGCTCATGAAGCGCCTCCGAGTTGCATGGTTCCGGGGGAGGTCGGCCGCCACCGCCGACCCGCAAGATAACTATACACACGAGTCATCACTTTGCAAGGAGTGCGGTCACGCGATCAGGAACACGTCCCCGATGACCTTGGCCCGGTGCAGCGGCGCCGGGCCCCCGGCCGACCGTCGGCGCGGCGCCGGTTTGGGCAGCTCGCGCAGCGGCCGGAAGACCGGCCTGGCGCCGGTGTGCTCCGTCCAGCGCTCCTCGAACCCCGGGCGCTGCTTGTCGGCGACGCCCGCGGGTGCTGCGACGATGAACGCTTCGGCGTGCGGCAGGCCTTCGGAGTCGGGCAGGTAGTGGGCGCGCCGGATCCCGGAGGCTTCCCCGGCGACCAGGCGGGCCCGGTTGGGGTATCGCTCGGCGAACCGGGTGACGAATTCCTCCGCCCGCTCCCGGGGCGCCTCGTAGACCGTGCGCACCGATCGCCAGGTCGGCCCTTTCTGCTGCGCGCCGCGGCACCGCTCGTCGTCGCCGAGGCACTGCGGTGCGACGTCGACCGGCGCGCCGTTCTGGTCGACGACCGTGTGGATGCGGCGGCAGCGGGGCTTGCGCTGCTGGGTGCACCACCACTTCGGCTCCGTGCAGCTCTTGCCGTGCCAGCGCCGGCAGTCCTTCGTGCGGCCGAGGCCGGTGAGGCGGCGCACCTCGTACACCGCGTACGGGGTCTGCTCCAGGTCGGCCTGGAAGGCGTCCAGGACGGGCCGGTTGCGGCCGTCCTCGGCCAGGCGCCGGTGGAGGGATCCGGCGGGCCCGTAGAGCGACATCCGCTCGTTCAGGGCGAGCGAGATGTACTCCATGCGCAGGACCTGCGCGGCCTCGGCCGGGTGGGCGCGCAGCCGCTCCTCGTAAAGGTCGCGGGAGGAACAGACCCCGGTGAACGGGCACATGGTGCAGTGGCTCTTCAAGATCATTTCGGCAAGGTTGTCGAGGACATACTGCTCGACGGCGGCCCTGGCCATGCCTGCCCGGATCAGGGGGTAGTCCGGCTCGCAGATGATCCGGCCAGCGGCGGTGTTCAGCTGGTCCTGGATGGCGGAGTCCTTCAGCGCGCGGCCAGTCTCGTCGGCGTGGTAGCCGATCACTCGGCGGAAGGTCTCGGTGCCGAACTCGTGGGCGGCCCAGGTGTCCAGTACCCAGCCCTTGAACCGAATGCTGCAGCGTCGCTGGCCGGAGGCGAGCATCGGGACGGTGCCGGCGGTCCGCAGTTCGTCGGACAGGCGCCAGGGGCCGGCCGCGTGGATGCGGCGGGGCGCGCGGGAGTCGTCGAGGACCAGGACGCCGTCGGCGTCGCGCGGGCCGCCGCGGCAGACCTGGACCAGGCGGACCCGCCATGCGCGCAGGAGCGGCAGGACCAGGCGGTCGGCGAAGGACAGGGAGTCGCTGAACTCGTCGCCCGTGACGGCGTGCACGATCACGAGGTCGGACAGATCCGGCTCCAGGCCGTGGGCGACCGGGTCGTTGAGGAACATGAGGATTCGGCCGTCGAATCCGCACCCAGACCCCAGGTGAGGACGGTCGGGCGCTTACGTCGGACGGCGGGGCGTGCGAGCCGGGCGGTGTGGACGGCCGTCCGGGTAAGGGCAGGCAGGGGCATGGGTCTCCTCGTGCGGGGTGCGTGGTTCGGGGTGCGCGGCTGCCACTGCCGCGGGGGCGTATCTGATGTGTCTCGTCGGCCGCGTCGGCGCGCGCCGGCGCGGCGCTCCCGGCGGTTCGCCATAGTCGGGTTGGTCCCGCCCCGCGTCACCGGGGCGGGACACGGCCGGGGGTCAGTCCCCCAGGCTCATGCGCGAGGAGGCGCCGCAGGTCGTGCACTCGAAGGCGATGGCCCAGGAGTCGGAGATGTCGCGCTGTTCGCCTCCGTCGGCGGCGCAGACCCTGCGCGGCTGGGGGTTGGTTACGGGGTAGGTCGTGGGGAGGCCGGGAAAGCGGCTGGAGCGGGGGCGCGTGCGGGTGCAGGGAGTTCCCTCGTGCTCGTAGCGCGGCGGGTCGTAGGCGCTGGACGGCGGGAGCTCGCGGAGCGGCTCGGAGCAGCGGTCGCATTCGAGGATCACGCGGGTGATGAGGGTGGTGGTCATTGCACTCTCCTGGTCTCGGGCTGCGCGCGGCAGTCCGCCGGTTTCTGCGCTTTCGGTGCTGGCCGGGTGCCACCCCCAACCAACGAAACAACCATACACGCTATTCATCACTTTCAACAGAGGAGCGCGCCGGAGATCCACAGAACTCGCACGGCTCGCGATGCCAGCGCCGCGGTGAGGGCCAGGGAGGGCCGTGGCCTCGCACCCGTCCCGCCGGCTCGGGCCGCCGGCTCGGGCCGGCGGCCGTACGGGTGCCCGACGGCCGGCGCTGACGGGTGGCGCCCCAAGGGAGCGTCAACGCCCGCCGCTGGAGCCCCCGGGGAGGGCCTGACCACGCGGCGGAGCCCGGGCCCGCACGGGGGCCCGGGCCGGAGGGGTCGCCTACCGGGTGGCGGCGCCAGCCGCGACCCACGCGGCGGCGGGGCTCACGGGGTTGCGCTTGACGATGGAGCGGGCGAGAGCGAAGAAGTGGCGGTAGCCCTTCGGGGCGCGGGTGGCCAGTTCCAGGTTCCTGACCGCCGTTTCGTACTGGAACTGCAGGACCATGCGCAGGGTCTCGGAGCGGTTCATGTCTCGCCGGTAGGCGAGCACGTGGTGAGCCGCCTGGATGGCCTGTTCGCCGATGCCGGTCCAGACGCGGCCGTTGAAGACGTGGTCCCCGGCGGTCCGGTCGGCGACGGCGACGTCGAGGGGCCCGGTGTGGGTGATGGTGAAGTGCTTGGGCCAGGAGGAGCGGGGGCCGAAGGCCAGGGCCGCGTACGTTCCGGCGGCGGCGTCCAGGGCCGCGCCGACGGAGCGGACGGTGAAGCGCGGGAGCGTCCGGTCCTGCTCGGTGTCGGCCTTGAACACGTCCAGGCGCGTGGTCCCGCCGTAGTTGTAGACGTCCACGGTCGTGGCCTCGGGGTACAGGCGGCGGGCGGTGTCGAGGACGGCGTACGCGGCGCGGGAGGTGTTCACGGGCTCTCCTTGGGTGGTGCGGTTTTCGGTGTGCGGCTGCCACAGCCGCCTCGGGACTCGCCGCCCGTTGAGAAAACAATAACCACTTCTCATCACTTGCGCAACCCCCCGCCCCACCATCCTGACTATTCGTCAGATTCCTGGGTCGAGGAGGACTGCGGCCGCCGGCACCGGGCCCGGCCGGAGCCGGCGGCGCCGCCGCCGGCCGGGAGGGTCATCGGGGCGCCTTCTCCTCTTCCCCTCAGTCGCTGCGCGACCGGCGAACGAGCCGGGGCCGGAGAGGCGGGCGACCAACTGGCTGACGTCGCGCGGCCCCGTGGCACGGACCCCGGGCGCACCGCGCCCGTGCGGGTGGACGATGGCGCGCAGGATCTTCCCGGAGCGGGCGCCCACCTCCATCCACCCCCAGGCGCCCTCGGGGCCGGGCGCGGCCAGGGTCACGTGATGGCGCCGGGTTGAGGGTCGCCACACGGGGAGGAGCCCGTGTTCCGTGGCCAGCGCCACGACCGCGCGCGTGTACGCGGTGAGGCCGCGCGGCGCGGCGGGGAGGCCGATGCGCAGCGCTCCGCCGCGCATGGCGAGCACGACCCCGAACGGGAGGTGCGCGCGGATGTCGGCAGGGTCGCGGTACGGGAGGCGGTTGTGCAGGGGGCAGCGGGTGCACAGCAGGATGTCGGCGCGGTCGCTCTCACCGGGCACGAGGAGGGCGGCGGGATCCACGCACTCGGGGCAAGGGGCGGTTCGCCAGTCGTAGGAGTCGGCATCGGGCACGTGGCCTCCAGGGTCGGGAGAGGGTGGATCGCCCCGGGCGGGGCGGGCGGGCGTGGCAAGGGGCGCAGCGGGAGAGCTGCCGGTGTCGGGGGCCGGGCGGGCGGGGCGGTTCCGTCCGCCCGGCGCGGCCAGGGGACTAGAGGGGGATCCGGGGGATTGCGCGTTCAGGCGCGCGGTGAAGCAGTCGGGGCAGAGATCGGCGCTTTCGGCGGTCTCGTTGCCGCACGGCTCGCCCCATCCGGGGCAGTCGGTCGTCTCGGGCTGTGCGCTGCGCTGGGTCATCCTCGGTTCCTTCTGCGAGCGGGTGGCGGGGGGGTGCGGCCCACGGCGGTGGGCGCGGTGGCGGGGGCCCGCCCCGGCGGGGCGGGCCCCCGCTCGCCTATGCGGCGAGCTTCAGCTTGGGCGCCGGGTAGTCGCGCTCCAGCTCCAGGTCAACCAGCTCCTGCGCGGTGAAGACGAAGTGGGCGAGGGGGGCCACGTCCGCCGCGTTCTCCTCCGGGACCGCGAGGACGAAGCGGATGCGGTGGACGGTGTACGCCTTGATCTGCTCCAGGGTGAAGCTGCGCATCTCGCCCCGGGCGCGGCACATCGCGCGGACGATGATGCCGCCCTTGCTGGTGGTGAGGATGTTGTGGATCTCGATGGTGCGCACCGACTCGTCGCCCTTGCTGTCGACGTAGGTGATGGTCGTGGCGCGCTGGCCGTCCATGGCGCGGATCAGGTCGGTCAGGGTGCGGGTGGTGGTCTGACCGGCGGTGATCTTCATGGAGTTCGACACGGGTTTCTCCCTGGAGCTTGTGAGTTCGGGGGGTGTTGGCCGGGTGCCACTCCCGACCAACAGGACAACTATAACTCACACTCATCACTTCCGGGAAGCCGGAACGGTCTTTTTCTCGACCCGGTTTCACATTCACCCGTTCGGCCGCCCATCTCGCGACGCGCGGCAACTCACCTGACATCCCCGCTTGACGGAAGTGATGAGTAGAGATTATGGTTGTCTCAGTTGATCGGCCGTGGCAGCCGGTCAGCGACCGCGAAACACGCACCGCTACAAATCCACAGCGAGGAGCCCCGAGATGGCCCGTACTTTCCACGACCGCCCCGCGCACCTGCAGCTCCAGGAGCGGCCCTGGATCTCCCACCTGAAGGACGGGAGCCGGAAGCCTCACCAGCAGGCGGCACACAAGCGGGACCGCGCGGCGGTCCGGCTGGCGCTGCGCCTCGGCGTCGAGCCGCCGCTCCCCCAGCGCCGCTGCGTCGACTGGGAGATGCACTGAATCAGCTCCACCCGAAGCGGCCTCGCCTCCCGGCGGGGCCGCTTCGGCATGTCCGGACGCAGCCTTCGAGCGGGTGCGCACGCGGTATCCGGGCCGGGGCCGCGCAGCGGGCGGCGCCGGATCCGGAGCGGGGAGCAGGGGAGCTGACCGAGGCACGGACCGGGCCGTGGGGGCCGGTCCGAGCTGGCCTGAGCTGGGCTGGGCTGGACCGTGGTGGTGAAGGCCGGCCCGGCCCTGAGAAGAAGCATGCCTCTTCCTCCGGCTATCGCGGAGAAAGAGGTGTCGTCGTGGCGAGGGGGCTTGCCCACGGGGCCTGACCAGGCACGATGCTCAAGATCGAAAAAGTGGGGGTCCCACTCCCGGTCACACCTTCGGTGCAACTCCTAGTACACCTCTGCAAGCAACCCTCCAGCCCCCTTCCGGTGCAACTGTCGCGGGGGCGCGCCGGCATGGGCTTGCCCACTCCGCAGGCACACCGGACGGGCCGGCTCCTGCCTACCGCTGCGGTGGTAGCGAAGGTCGTGGCGGCCGGGTTCGCAGAACATCATGTCGTAGCAGTCCGGGCAGGAGCGGCCGAGTGAGGCGATCATCCAGCCCCCGATCGCGACGGTCGTCCCGCAGTTCCCGCAGTGGTCGATGTCGGGCGTGGGGCAGGTTGCCGGGAGCGGCGCGGAGGTCCTGGTGCTGGGGTAGGTCGGGAGGTCCGCGTTCCAGCTGTGCTGCTGGTACCCGGTGCGGGCGTCCCCCAGGAGGTAGAACCGGCCGGGGCGTCCGCGAATTCGTCGGCCTGGCGGCCGTACACCTCGATGTCCCAGGCGTGACCGACTGAGCATTGCCCAGGGTCAGGGCCCGTTCCACGATCCGCATGCGGGTAGCCGCCGGGCCGGAGCCGCGCACGCCCTTGTCGTACGGGGTCTGCACGTCCACGGCCGAGGCGACGCCGTGCTCCTCCACGGCCTGCGCGGTGGCGCTGCGGGACATGCGCGTGTCCACCGGGTTCCTCGGCAACGTCGACATGGGGTTCGGCGTACCGCAGGACGTGGCCGGCTGGGCGACGATCCTGCGATCCGCACAGCGCCTGACCGTCCCCCGCCCCCGGGATTCCACTGGATCAGGGTCCGGCGCATGTGTCCGCCGGATCCCCCTCTCTTGGCCGTGGGCAAGCCTCTTGAACTGGCGTGTTGCAGACTGGGCAAGCCTGGCTGCCTCTTGGGCAAGCCTTGGGCGCACCGGTCTGGGCAAGCCTGTGGGCGCTGTGGGCAAGCCAGGTTCGGTGGGCTGGGCAAGCCGGTCGGCTCTGGGGGCGGCGCTGCTGAGAGGGAGCGGGGGCCGGTGAGCATGCTGGCTCGGCGGCCTGGCTGTCCTCGGCGGAGGCGGGGTGGCTGCGCGCAGTGGGCTCAGGGGTCAGTGATGCCGAGCTCTTGGGCGGCGGGGCAGATCGAGCAGGTTTCGACCTGGGGCTGGCGGAGGGCGTCGAGTGCCTGCTCGCGGGTGGTGGGCCGCGTCCGGCCTGAGGCGAGGCGGCAGTCGGCGGTGTGGATGAGCATGCGCCCTCCTCTGCCGATGGGGTGCTCCAGCTTCCATTCGTTCAGCGGGGTGACGGCCGGCCCGTTGCGGGCTGCTTCGGTGACGCGGTCGTGGCGTTCGATCTCGGCGATGCGGCTGCGGATCAGCTCCAGCAGCACCAGGCACCAGCGCTCCAGCGTCCCCAGTCGCTCGACGTCGGGCGGCAGGAGCCAGTCGATGTCGTGTCCGGCGGGCATCGCCTACGCCTCCCTGTGGGGCTGGAGGTGTTCCGCGGGAATGCCGGTCTCCCCCGCCCGGAGCTCCGTGCGGCTCTGGGTGCGTCCGGGGTGGCACGGGCGGGGCAGGGTTCTGTAGATCACCTCAATATCGTATCTCTGTTCGAATCCCTCGTTCCGCTTTCCGGCGTGCCTGTTCGAATAAGTTTTCGATACGGTGGCTGTGGGAGGTGTCGCTGCGGACGAGCAGAGGGAATCGGCGGGCGCCGGCTCCCCGATCCTGCATCTGCGCTGCCCCGTGGACGTGGACCCGGTGATCTACCGGCTGCTCCTCGGCCTGGTGGCGGACGTGACCCCCGTGGTCCAGGCGGTCCCGCCATCGGTGCTCGTGGCGGACGTATCGGGGAGCGTCCGGTTCTTCGACCGGGACCCAGCCGAGCTCGGGCTGATGATCAGGACCCGGGCGATGGCGCTGTACGGGCTGCCGGTGGTGATCGGCGTCGGCCCGACGTGGTCGGTGGCCGCGATGGCCTCCCGCGATGCCGCGCGCTGCGGCCTGGTCGCCGTCGGGGCCGCGCCGGAGCAGGTGACCGCGTTCCTGCACCACCGGCCGGTCGGGGAGCTCTACGGCATCGGGCGCGCCCAGGAGCAGCGCCTGGTCCAGTTCGGGGTGCACACGATCGGTCTGCTGGCGCAGCTGCCGGAGGCGACCGTGCAGCGGGTGCTCGGCGGGCGGGCGGGCCGGCAGCTGCGCGAGGTGGCCCGCGGCATCGACCGCCGGGTGGTGGTGCCGACAGAGCTTCCGCACAGCACGGCCGCGCAGCGGCGGTTCGCCCTCGACACACTCTCCCCCGAGGCGGTCCGCGCCGCGCTGCTGTCGCTGGCGGTCGAGCTCGGCGACCGGCTGCGGACCCGGCGCCAGGCGGCGAGGACGATCACGATGACCGTCACCCTGGCCGACCGGTCCCAGGTCCACCGAAGCCGCCAGCTGCCCGGCGGCCCGAGCGCGCACACCGAGGACCTCCGTGACGCCGCCTACGAGATGTACAGGGCGCTGGGCTTCCAGCGGGCGCGGGTGCGCGGCATCGCGCTGCGCTGTGAGCAGCTGGTCGACGCGGCCGCGGTTGCCGAGCAGCTGTCCTTCGACCAGGGCCGCGAGCGGCGGCTGCGGGCGGAGAAGGCGATCGACCTGCTCAACGCGAAGTTCGGTTCCGGCACGGTGGGGCCGGCGGCCAGCTACCGGCAGGCCGGCTGACGCCTTCGGGGCGGGCGGCTGGAGGTCCGGCCGGGCCCCGCCCCGAGCGGTCAGTCAGCACCTGAAGTCGTCGAGGACCTTGCGCGTCGCGGCGTCCACCGGCCGGAGGGGGTGGGTGCCGCCGTCTTCGGCGGGCCCCAGGCGCAGGGTTGTTCCGTGGCTGGTGGGGGTGACGAGGAGGACGCCGTCTTCGACGCGTGTCTGTACTGCGTCGCTCCGGTAGGGGCTGGCGAACAGGCATCCGTCGGCGAGCTCGCGTTCGTAGCGCTCGTAGGGGCCGGCGAAGAAGTGGTCGGCCACGGGGCCTTGGCCCTGCCACACCACGATCGCGAGGAGTCCGGCGGCGATGCCGGGTGCCGCGGCCTTGAAGCCGGGGGCCTGGATGAGCCGGGGCCCGGTCCGGTGGATGAGCGCGGTCCCCGCGAGCGCGATGGCCCCGGATGCCGCGAACAGCAGGGTGTAGTGGGAGAGGAGGTCGGCCCGGTTGCCGAAGGTCAGCGGAAGGGCCGCGCAGGCCAGCACCAGCAGGCCCAGCCCGGCCAGGGTCACCGCCTGGAAGCCGCCCAGCTTGGCCGGCCACTCCGCCCGGGCCGGGACCAGGTCTTCCTCACGGCCGACCCACTGTCCCGCGCCGCGCAACCGTCCGGCCTGCGGGCGGGTGCCGTCGAGGCGGGCCTCGACGAGCAGGTCCAGGACCGCGTCGCCGAAGGCGAGGGCGCGGTGGTGCACCGCGAACTCGTCGTCCTTCAGCCGGCCTGCCTCCTCGGCGCGGGCCGGCTGGATGCGCAGCCCCGTTCCGCCGGCGAAGTTGAGGTTCACCGGATGTCCGGGGTCGGGGAAGCCCGGCACGGTGGGGGCCGGCGGTTCGCCCCCGTCCGGGCGAACGCCGCCGTCGCGCGCGGGGAAGTACTTCTCGTACATCCTGGGGTGTGTGACCGTGGAGGCTGGCCTGGAGCCCCTCGGCCTGCTCGATCACCGCGTCCAGCAACGGCGATGCCGGGGCGCTGCGCATCTGGTCGACCACTGCGGCTCCGGGAACCGTCTGCCACAGGCCGCCTGTCCGCTCCAGAACCCGGTCCTTCCACAGGTCGCGGACGGACCTGGGCCATACCCGGGCGGCGGGCAGGCGCCGCGGAGGCCGCCCGCCAGCGAGGTGCGCGCGCAGCAGAGCGAGGGCGCTGCACACGTAGTCGGTCTCGGCCGCGTAGTGCACCGCGACCGGAGTGGTCCGCTGCCGTACGTCGGCCCCGGTCTCGTGGACCCGGTCGGCCGAGGCCCGGGCCGCAAGGCCCTGTGGGAACAGCTCAGCAATTGCACGTTCCCAGCTCGCGCTCATCCGTTCCCCCAAGTCGGCATCAGTGTCATCCTGCCGCAGCTGGCCCCGGCAGGCACGGAAAGCTCCGTACGGTCCGTCGACGTCTGCCTCGGCGGTTCACCTACTCAAACGGGTGCGCGGCCCCCACGCGAACTCAAGGTCGTCCAGGAGGACTGCCTCCAGCGCGTTGTCCCACCGGCTGCGCAACAGGAACGGCACGGCCTCCATCCGCTCACAGATGATCAGGCTTTCAGGCTGACCGGCCAGCATGTAGCGGCCGTGCGACGCCGGCGCGCTACCCGGCCCGTACGCGCGCAGCAACGCCTCCAGGCGGGCGCGGTGCTGCTCGACGAACGCCTCCAGGCGCTCCACGTAGCCGGCCCTCTCGTCCTCACGCACGGCGCCGAGCGCCACGGCCAGGATCTCGTCCGACGCCTCGGGGCCGAGGAAGTCGCCCGGGTCGACCAAGGCCCACGTGCACCGTCGGGCCGCGGCCAAGACCACCTTCGTGTCCAGCGTTGGAGCCGGTTCCTGCGCCGGGGTTGGGGCAGGGGAGGCCGACTGCCGAGGGTGCGCGAGCAGGAGGGCGCTGGAGGCGGCGAGTCCGCGCTGGGTGGTGGCGTTGGTGTCGGCGATGCGCAGCAGATAGCTGGCAACGTCGCGGACGCCGGCGAACCATCCGTCTTCGAACTGTGGATCAGACCCGTGCGGAGGGCTGCTCTCGGAGATCCAGGTGTGGGCCCCGGCCACAGCCCCGGCCTCCAGCTTCGACACGATCTCGTCTGCCTGCTCCGAAGCGATCCCGATGGCGGCCAGGGCCTGGAACACGGTGAACCGCGCACCCGTTGCCTCGCTCTGGTGATAGCCGATACGGGCCAGCTCCTGGCCGTACGCGTCGGAGTCGTGCTGCTCGGTGCTCACGTTGTGTCTCCCTCGTCTGCGTGGGTGTGGTCGACAGGCCGGTCCGGATTACGTGCGTGCAGGCGTCGGCGCCTGCGTCTCGATAGCCGGTGCGCGGTTCAGGGCGTGGTGTGAGGGCGCTTGGTGCCCTTGCGGCCGTCGCGCAGGGCGGCGAGGAGCTCCTCGGGCTCGGGACGCAGCCCGCTGCCCAGGTAGCGGATCCCCTCGCCCTCGGGCGGGGTGTCGGTGTCCTTGCCGATGGGGTGCCGGCGACTGGTCGAGGTCCGCCAGCCGTAGCGGGAGTCCCACACCGCGGCGGCGGCCGGCTGGTCGGTGTCGAGCAGTACGGCGGCGGCCACGGCTCCTCCGTCGAGCTGGCGCATCTCCACCTGTGCCTGCTGGGCGATGCCGGCCGCGGCCAGGACGTCGGCGGTGTGCTGCAGGTAGGGCTGGGCACCGCGGGCGCGGAGCTCCCGCTCGGCGAAGGCGACGGCGGCGCGGTGGGTGATGGCGGGGTAGCCCAGCTGGAGAGCGGCGTCCTTCAGGTCGAGGTCGGGCTGCTGCTCGACGAGGTCGGCGATCCTGCGTCCGCGGAGGGTGGCCAGGCCGGACTGCGCGGTGGGGAACTTGGTGATGCCGAGGGTATCGGAGACGGTCTCGACTGTGACGGCGGGGTCGGCGTCCAAGAGTTCGGCGATCCGGGGCAGGATCTCGTCGCGGGGGATCATGTCGCCGCTGCCCTCGCGGCGGCCGCCGCCGGCGCCGCGGCCGGGGCGGCTGTCCTTGTAGGCGAGGACCAGGCGGCGGGGCCAGTGCTCGGTGCCCTTGGGGCCGGCTGGCACGAGAACCGTGCCAGCGGCCAGGGCCGGGTCCCTCTTGTAGGTGTTCCAGGTGACGGGGGCGATGCCGAGGAGTTCGGCGGCCTCGTGGCGGTCGAGGAGGTCCTCGTCGTCGTCGACCTGGGGCAGCTCGGGGATGGGCTCGCCGGCGTAGTAGGCCTTGGTCTGCTCCGCGTCCCAGAGCTGGTTGCGGGCGTCGGGCGAGCTGATCGGCGCCGGGTGGCCCTCGGCCGCGTAGGGCTTCTGGTTTCGGAGCGTGGTGAGCTTCTTGCCGAGGGCGTCGGCCAGGTCGGACATGGTCTGGACGTACTGCAGGCGTCCGGCGCGGATCACGTGCTTCTCCTTCATCACGGGGCGGGGCGCTCGTCGCGCCCCGCCGGCGGGGGGTGTCAGTCGGTCGTGGGGTCGGGCAGGCAGCCCGGGTTGCACGGCTTGCCGGCCTCGGCGCCGCATCCGTCGCAGGGGCGGGCGGCCGCGTCGATGAGCGGGCGAAGGTGGGCGAAGGCGCTGGCGGCGCCGGCGTGCGGGGTGAGGCGGCCGACGGCGATGACGTACAGGGCGTGCGGCGGGTTGCTGGTGGTGCGCACCCGGATGCCGGCGGTGTCGCCCGGGCCGGCGGCGAGGCCGGGGACCGCCAGGACGCCCGCGGCAGGGAGGGCGGTGACACCGGCCTCGGCCAGGAGCTCGGCGAGGTGCGCGAGTTCGGCATCGGCGGCCGCGGCAGTGGCCGGCCAGGCGGATGCGGCGGCCGCGGCCTGCGTCGCACTGCCGGCGGGGTGGGTGAGGGAGAAGGACACGGGGCCTCCAGGGTGTCGGTGTGTAGTCGGTGCCGCAGGCTGCCACAACCTGCAAGCAAGAAAACCTTACCTAGCTTACATCACCGTTGGCAAGTGGAGTGAGTCCGCAACGCCGCGGCGTACGGATACACTCGGAGGCGAGATACGCCTCTCGGGTCTCCCGGAGTGTGTGTTTTCGGTTGGCCGGCGCCCTTGCCACCCGCCTCGGCGGAAGTGGGCGCCGGCCGCTTTCGTTTCCGCCGACCACGGGTTCCCGCGGCACCGGGTGGTCTCCGCATCCTCTTCGCCTTCCGGGTTCCGGTCGTGTACTCCTGCGCTAGCCTCGTTGCAGCATCTACGACTTGGAGGCCGCGATGCGGATCGTCTTCGACCCAGCCGAGCAGGAGGCCCTGCGGGCCGACGCGCGGGAGATGGCTGACGGCGACCCGCAGATCGCCTACGTCCTGGAGCGCCTGGCCGGCGAGGGTGTCGATCTGGACGCCGTCACCTCCTGGGAGGACTTGCGCGAGAACCTCGGGCAGCCCCCGCTCGACGACTCCGCTCCCACCTCGCACGTCGCCTGATGGGCCGCCACGCACCCAAGCGCGCCCGCATCGTCTTCTACGACGTGGCCCAGGACCAGGTCGAGAAGATGACGGAGGCCGAACGCCTCCGGCTCGACCCCGTACTGGTGGCCGTCTCCAGGAATCCCGAGATCGGCGTGCTGTCGAAGCACGGTGCGATCCGTGAGCACCGCGAAGGCGGCGTCCGGATCCTGTACGTGCCGACCGCCCTCGGCACCCTGGTCCTGGTCGCCTACGTCGAGACGGACTGACTCCTTCGAAGGCCATGAACAGCCGGCCACCGCAGAGCCCCGGACGCGAGGTCCGGGGCTCTTGTCTTCGGGCCGGGCCCGGTCGACGATCCCTCAGGTGCCGGTCGGTGTCTGCGCGGTGCCGCGCTCGCGTCCGCCGTGGCCGAAGCGCTGCTGCGCGGCGTCCAGGATCTCGACCAGCTGCCGTCCGGAGCCGGACGTCGGCTCGCCGAGCTCGGCGAGCAGTTCGGCGATCTCCACTTCGTCGAACTCGACGTGGATGCGGCGCTCACCGCTGCGGTTGTTGAGGTACACGCGTTCCATCAGGGATTCCTCCTCGGGTGGCTGGCTGTGGTGCGGTGGGATCAGCGGCTGCTCGTGACAGCGCGAGGGCGGCGGCGACCGTGTCGGTCAGGGCGGTGCACACCGGCACGCCGTAGCGGCGGGCCACGTAGATCAGGTACCTGTTGCGCTCGGGGTTGGGGCAGTCGGGCGGGAAGCCCAGCACCGCCCGCCCCGTCGAAACGTCCAGGCCAAACTCCACGTTGGTGGTCGCGGTCGGCATCGCGTAGGCGAACTGGCTCAGCTGCGGGGCGACGGGATCACGCACCCTCGGGCAACTGTGGGAACTCGGGGGCGAAGACAGGCGTGCCGCCCATGTGGGTGATGGCGTGCGCCTGCCCCAGCAGAGCGTTGAAGCGGTTGTGAAGCTGCCGCGCTTCGGACAGCCGGCCCTCCCGGGCGTAATGCCGTTCCATGCAGATGATCGCGTCCGCGAGCCACTTGATCTCGTGACGGTAGAGGGGGATACGGGCGCGCTGCGGGTCTGCCTGGTGGACCACAGACGCGGCGCCGGCGCGCTGGTACAACATCGCCATCACGTCGTGAACGGTGAGCAATACCTGGCCAAAGCGCGGGGGGCCGTCCATCCAGTGGCGGCGCAGCCGGTCCGCTTCGAGTAAGGCCCGTTCCAGTGCCGCAAGTTCGTCCAAGTTGATGGCGATGGCTTCCGGCTGTTCGGGCGCACTCGGGGTCGGCGTCGGGGTGGTCTGGTTCCTGCGGAACACGGGTCCTCCGTTGTTGAGTAGTCGCGGTGATCAGGCTTGAGGAAGAAGTACGGGCCGGGCGACCCGACCGTGCCGCAGGCCGACAAGGTCGGGTCGGTCGGACCAGCCGTCGCACTCGGCGGGCGGGCTGTCCTCGTGGCCGGTGACGCTCACGACGCCTCCAGTGCGGTGAGGGCCGTGCGGGCCCGCTCCAGGCGCTGGCCGGCGGAGTCCTGGACGTACGCGGCGGCCTCGTCGATGACCTCGGTGATGTCCTCGCCGCCCTGCTCTTCGATCCGGACGCCGATGTCGGTCAGCAGGTCGGAGAGCATCCCGAGCACGCTGCCGGACTGGTTGCGGTCGTCGTAGAGGGACTGGAGGACGGCGGCCTGGTCCTCGTGGTCGGCGGTGTCGCCGAGCGCGTTCTCGCGCAGCGCGTGCAGACCGAGGCGGATGGCGGCGACGGCGGTCGGGTTGTCGGCGCTCACCGGTGGGACGCCTGCACCGTGGCGACGAGCGCGGCCAGGGTCTCCCAGGAGTGGTGCCAGCTCTGGTCTGTTGACTGCACCAAGTTGGTGATCCGCTGGTGTTCCGGCTGGCGGGTACCGAGGATCTCGGCATGTCCTCGTTTCATGGAATGTCCTCCGTACATCGGGATCTGATGGATGGCTGCGGCCGGTTACCGTCGGTCGGTGCGGTGGTGAAGGGGTCGAGACCTTCGCTGCCGTGGTTCGTGGTCGACGCCGCCGGCCGGGAGGTCGAGCCGGTGAGCCGATACCTGCGGGATCTGGCGCTCGGCGACGCGAGCGCGCTGACCGGCCGCAGCTACGGGTACGACCTGCTGCGCTGGTTCCGGGTGCTGTGGGCGGTGGATGTCGGCTGGGAGCAGGCGACCGAGGCGGAGACGACCGCGATGGTCGGCTGGCTGCGGACGGCGCCGAATCCGCAGCGGCGTCGCTCGCGGCCGAACTCGATGCCCGCGGGCGTGGTCAATCCGAAGACGGGCAAGGCCACGCTGCTGGATGGGTACGCGCCGCGGACGATCGCGCACGCGTTGACCGTGGTGCACGGCTTCTACGCCTTCCACCAGCACTTCGGCCGGGGGCCGGTGGTCAACCCGGTGCCCGAGAGCCGGGATCGCCGAGCCAGGCTGGCTCACCGCTCCCCGCTGGAGACGCCGGCTCCCACCAGGCGGGCCCGGCTGCGGCCGAAGGTGCGGGAGCGCCAGCCCCGGGCGATTCCGGATCGGCTGTGGGACGAGCTGTTCGCGCAGATGAGATGCGATCGGGACCGTGCCCTGCTGGCCTGCTACGTCAGCTCCGGTGCCCGCGCCAGCGAACTGCTCGGGGTGCGTCTGGAGGACGTGGACTGGTCGGCCGGACGCTTGTGGGTGATCACCAAGGGCACAGGGCAGCGAGATCCGGTGCCCGCGTCCCCGCAGGCGTTCGCCTACACGGCGGCCTACCTGGACCAGGCCGGTCTGCCCGAGCCGGGCGGGCCGCTCTGGCGGACCCGCCGGGGTGATCCCCGACAGCTGACCTACTGGGCGATGCGTCGCGTGCTCCAGCGGGCGAACGCTGTGCTCGGCACGAACTACACGCTGCACGACACCCGGCACACGGCGGCCACGCGGATGGCGCGCGATCCCTCGCTGACGCTGGTGGAGGTGCAGACGATCCTGCGGCACGCGCATCTCAGCACCACCGCCCGCTACACCGCGGTCGGCCTGGAGGACCTGATGGACAAGCTCGCCGAGCATTACCAGCGACCCCGCCAGGAAATCCGCTGGTCGCAGACCTACGATCCGGCCGACGTCGAGGCGGTGTTCGGTGCCCGGTAGTACCGCTGGCTACAACGCACGGGCGATGGGCCCGACGACCGGACGCATCCAGCGCAACCCCCTGCGGGAGGCGCCGGCGGACCGGGTGAACACCAAGGTCATCCAGCCCACGCCGCCGCCCGAGCCGGAGAACCCGCCCCGGCCGGCCGGTGATCTCTCCCGGGCCTCGCTGGCCAAGGTGGCCGACACGGCCGTTGCAGCCTGGGATGACGAGGGCCTTGAGCGGCGCCGGCTGCGTCGCCTCAGTACGGTGACGATCCTCGAACACCTCCAGCGGGTCCCGGGCAAGACCTGGCAGCAGCGATGGGTGGCGGCCGGGCTGGACGAGTACGGCACGAATCCCGGCGACTTGGGCGGCGATGACAAGAAGCTGCGCAAGCTGTTCATCTCGGGCACCCGGCAGTTGTTCTGCCTGCGGGTGATCCGTCCGAGCCTGGACGCCTTCCGCGGGCACACCTACCCAAACTACGCCTTCGACTTCCGCCTGGTGGCCAAGGACCCGCTGCTGGACAAGTTCCACGCCGCGGTCGAAGCCTCCGACGCGACCCCGGCGGCCCGGCGCACCGCGCTGTTCGACGTCGCCTGCGCCCTGACGGTGTTCGGGATCTCCCTGGCCGACCTGACACCGGAGGTGCTGCTGCACTACTCGTTGGAGTCGCGGCGCAAGCAGCTCACCCGCGGGGCCACCAAGCGCGGCCAGGAGTACAACTACGCGGCGATCGCGGCCTGGCACATCCTCTACGAGTCGGGACACTTCCCGCCGTCGGCTCCGCACGTGCTGCGGGCCGCCCTCGTCGGCGGCCAGAAGAGCGTCGAGGAACTCGTCGACCGCCAGCAGCTGCGCAACACCAACGTGCGCAACCTGCTGGTGGACTACCTTCGCCGCCGCGCCGCCGACCTGGACCACTCCTCGCTGCGGCAGCTGGCCCGAATCCTGCCCGGCACGTTCTGGAGCAACGTCGAGAAGGTCAACCCCGACCAGGCCGACCTGCGGCTGAGCGAGGAGACCTACCAGCAGTGGAAGGAGACCATCTCCGTCCTGCCCGGCGGCCGCCCCCGGCTCGACATGGACGGCGTCCTGCTCAAGGTCCGCACCTTCTACCTGGACTTGCAGAGCTGGGCGGTCGCCGAACCCGAGCGCTGGGCAGCGTGGTCGGTGCCCTGCCCCGTCCGGGATGCCGAACTGCGCTGGTTCAACGTCCGCCGCCGCGAGATCCATGCACGGATGGCCGAACGCACCCGCGTCCGCCAGCCCCTGCTTCCCCTGCTGGTCGACCACGTCACCAGCCAGTGGATGCGGCTGCGCGAGATTCTCACTGCCGCCCAGGCCGTCGAACCCGGTGAGCGGTTCACCGCCGCCGGCGCACAGTGGCAGCGCACCGCCAGCGAGTACGACCTCAAGCGGGCCAAGACCGAGAAGTCCTTTCCCGTCCGGGCGGTCAACCGGGACACCGGCGAGCTGGTCGCCGTCACCCGGGACGAGACCGCGGCCTTCTGGGACTGGGCCGTCGTCGAAGTGCTCCGGCACGCCGGCCTGCGGATCGAGGAGCTGACCGAACTGACCCACCTGAGCGTCCGTAACTACCAGCGCCCCAACGGCGAGGTTGTCGCGCTCCTGGTCGTCACTCCCTCCAAGACGGACCGCGAGCGGGTGATCCCGATGTCCGCCGAACTGTTCCACGTCATCGCTCAGGTCATCCGCCGGCACCGCGCCACCTACGGCACAGTGCCGATCGCGACCCGGTACGACGTCCACGAGAAGGTGTGGTGCCCGCCCCTGCCCTACCTCTTCCAGACCCAGACCGGCCTGGAGCGGCAGGCGATGAGCACCAGCACGATCTGGCGCCGCCTGCGCAAGTGCTGCACCGAACTGGCCAAGACCCACCCCGAGTTCGTCGGGACGACATTCTCCGCCCACGACTTCCGCAGGATCTTCGCCACCGACCTGGTCAACTCCGGGCTGCCCATCCACATCGGTGCCGCGTTGCTCGGCCACCTGAACATCCAGACCACTCGTGGCTACGTCGCGGTCTTCGACGACGACATCGTGCGGCACTACCAGCAGTTCCTCGACCAGCGTCGCCAGCTGCGGCCCGAGGAGGAGTACCGGGACCCCACATCGGAGGAGTGGTCGGAGTTCCAGGATCACTTCGACAAGCGGAAGGTCGAGCTGGGCTCCTGCGGGCGCCCCTATGGCACCCCTTGCGCGCATGAGCACGCCTGCATCAGATGCCCGATGCTCTCGGTCAACCCGACGATGCTGCCCCGGCTGGACGAGCTGGAGGACGACCTGATCGCCCGCCGCCAGCACGCGATCGCCCAGGGCTGGAAGGGCGAGGTCGAAGGCATCGAGCTGACCCTGACGTTCCTGCGCTCCAAACGGGCCCAGGTCCACCGCTCGCAGCAGCTTCCTCCGGTGAACCTTGGCATCCCCTCTGTCCCTCACAGCCGACCCACAACCGAATGATCAGCAGCGCGGACCAGAAGCGCGCTGTCTCCACAGGAAGAACTACGAACGCGAGATCCAAGCAGTCCAACAGCCACCTCAAGGTCATTCCCGTTCGCCCCAGGTCGCGGCACGCTAGAGTGCCCGTCGCACCACGGGAGGGGAACATGACGGAGCAGAGTTGGCAGCTCAGACAGGGTGAGCGACTGGCAGGAACCTTGGTCCTCGAAAGCGGCGACATGTTCTGGTCTGACTGTCGCTTTGAACCAGGGCCGGCGTGGGAAGAGCTTGCTCCGCTCTTCGCCGCGTCCCGTGACGCCTGGCGCCGTGGTGACGAGGATGCCGCCTTGGCCGCAGACGAGACGATCTATGCCCAAGACCTGGTCCTCATTCCGGACAGCGGCGGAGCCCCGATCACGGAGTTCCTGATTCGAATCGAGGGAGAAGTCGCCCGATTCCGGCGCTGATCCGACGTGTCACGCTCCCTCGTACTTCTCATGCCGGCGTTGGTGCAGAGAAGGTCGAGGCAGTACCGGCCGTTCATGCCGAAGTCGGCCAGGTTGAAGAAGTTCTTCTTGCCGGTGGCCTCGGCGAGCCGCTGGAGGAGGCCGTGGGGAACCCTGCGGTCCGCGGCGAAGTGGGTGGCTCCCGAGATCGCGAGGGCGGCGGCGAGGGCGGCCGGGTGCAGGCGGATTCCGAGGGCGCGGGTGCCTGCGACGAGGACCAGGCCCTGGGTGGCGGTGTACTGGAGCACGTGGTGGAGGCAGGCGCGGCGGCCGCCGTCGGTGCCGACGGTGGTGACCGTGCCGTCCTCGTGCTCGTACCTCACCTGGGCGGCGTCGGTGGCGCCCTTGGCCTGGGAGTCGAAGTCGGATTGGCCCCAGTGGTCCGCGTGATCGGCCGCTGCGCGCAGTAAGGCGTAGGCGGCGGCGAAGGTGGCGGCGCGGTGGTTCATGATGAGTGTTCTCCTCGGTTCTGCTCTGGACGGGGAGCCCTGGGGGCGGCCGTACCTCTTGGCCGATGCTGCGGCCGCCCCTGGGATCTGCTGCGCCGGCCTACTGGTCGGCGGTGTAGCGGTTGACCTGGTTGCGGACGTGCTCGCGGCTGAAGTCGAGGTGGTCGGCCACCGCCTTCTGCGTGAGGGTCTTGGCGTCCATCTCGGCCTTGACCGCGGCCCAGTAGGCGCGGTTGGCGGCTTCGATGGCCTTGTTGCGCACCTCGGCGGCCTTGTCGAGGCGGGCCTTGGCGGCTGTGGCCTCGGGGGTGTCGGGTCTGGTGGGGGTCATGGTGATCGGCTCCGTGACGGTTGAGGGACGATGTATCTGCCCCCTGCTCCGGTTGAGAGCGGGCTGGGCTGGCCCGGGGCGGGCGGCTTGGTTGGTAGCCGGTGACGCCGCCCGTCCCCGGGGGTCAGAGCGCCTTGACCTTGGACTTGCAGGCGTGCGTGAGGGCGACGTCGAGGATGGGTCCGATGCGGTCGGGGTAGTCGGTGATCTTCATCGAGAGCCCGCACTTGTGGCACTTGAACGTTGCGGTCTTCATCGGGGTGGTCAGGCGGGTGAGGGCCTGGCGGATCAGTTCGGCGAGCATGTCTCTCTCCTTCGGTCGGTCAGACGGCGAGGGCGATGATCCCGGCGAGGACCAGCAGGGCAACGGCACCGGCGGTGATGTCGATGGCGAGCCGGAGCGCGCGGAACTTCCGAGCCGCGATCCGGGAGAGGACCACGATCCGCTCGGCGCTGCGGTCGGTGGCGATGTCGGCGGCGGCCTGCTCGGGCGTGCAGGTCGCCCAGTGGAGGTAGGAGCCGCTGACATCGCCACCGAGGCGGGGGCGGACGATCAGCAGGACCAGGAGCATCGCGGCGGCCAGGGCGGCCGCGCCGACCCCGGCGGCGACGGTGGCGGCGACGGGGAGGTCATGCCCGGGGACGGTGGCGATCAGGACGGCGAGGGGGAGGCCGAGAACGGTCAGGAGCGCGGACGCCTTGGCGTCGGTCCTGCCCATCTCGGCGATCACCTCGGTGCGGGCCTGGGCCAGGCGCGCCTCGGTGGGGACGGCCTGCGATAATTGCTGGTTCTGCTCCACGATTCGTTGCCTCCGGTCGTCGGTGCGGGGCCCTTGCCCACACCCCGATATTGCCAAGTCTGAGTTGGCATGTCAATGCAGACTTGGCCAACTTGTAATTGCCATCTGGGAGAGCCGTCGACTACTCGTCAGCGGGGTCGGCGTGCAGGTAGTCGTATGCGGAGCAGGCCCTCCCCCACAGGTTGCTCGCATACTCGGGCGGCTCCTGGGCGCAGAGGCGGGTGTAGAGGTCGGGGAAGTTACGCCCGGTGCCGTCGCCTCCGGAGTCGTTGTCCATGGCCTCGGCCAGCGCGTACGGGTCCTTCGGGACCTGCGGGTCGAGGTGGTCGAGGTCGGGGCGGAACGTGCCGGTGGTAATAACGGTGCCCTCCACGTGCGCGGTGTGGTGCAGCTGACTGCGCAGGCCGGCGGCGATCTCCTCGGCTCGGCTCTCGTGTTCGTACGGGCCGATCCGTACCGGGTCCAGGCCGGGCCGGTGGAGGATGACGGCGTGGCCGACCGGGTCGGTGTAGCGGACGGGCCGGCCGAGCCGGTGGGCGTAGGCGATCTCGGCGCGGGTGGAGTCGCCGATGTAGCCGCCGGTGTTGACGACCAGGACCTCGTCGCAGGCCCGGATCTTCCAGCGGTGCAGCGCGTCGAGGGCGGCCTTGAGCCCTTCGGCGGCCGCGGGCTCCTCCCACAGCGGATGAGCCTTCTTCATGTCGCAGCCGGGGGCCAGAACCACGTGGCCGGCGACGGTCTCGCGGAAGTTGGCCTCACCGAGCTCGCGCCAGAACCTGGTGGAGCCGCAGAGGGTGACGACCTTGGGCCGGCCGGCGGAGGTGTCGGACGGGTTGAGCAGCTGCTCGGTCGTGGCGGGGGCGGCGGCCGCGATGAGGGCGGCGGCCTGGAGGTCGCGGTTGCGGTGCTCGGTCATCGACAGGTCCTTCGTTCTCTCGGGATGGGCGGGTGCGGCCGGCGCCAAGCGAACTCGGCGCCGGGGGACGTGCTGGGCGCCGTAGGTGCAAGTGCGCGGGACACCACGGTGCAGGGTTCGGCGCTTTCGGTAAGCGCCTGGGCGTGACACCAGGCCTTGGCCAGGTGCAGCACGGCCTTCTCGTACGTCGGGTAATCGGTGGTCTCGGCGGCGTCGTTGGCTTCGGCGAGCGCGTGGAGGGCGGCGGCCTCGGGAACCGTGAGGTCGTCGAGGATGGCGAGCTCGGAGCTGCGGAAGGGGTCGATGCGCAGCCGGCCGTACTCGTCCTTGATGCGGTCGTGGTCCTGCTGGATCACCTGCCAGCACACGGCGCTGGGGCTGGAATCCGAGGCCGGGCGGCCGGGTCGGGGGCGGAGCATGTCGGTCAGCGTCGCAACGAAGTGCGGCGCTTTGAAGGTGAAGACGATGAAAGCGACGACGCCTCCGCCGCAGAGCAGGACCACCTGCAGCCAGCAGATCCACTGCTGGGCGGCGTCCACCATCGTCATCGGCCCGTGGCGCGCAGCTCGTGCGCGTGGCACAGGACAGGGGCGATGAAGATACTGATCTTGTTCACCGTCCACCGGCCCCCGGTGAGCTCGCCGGGCGGTACCTCATCGACGATCCTGCCCTTCTTACCCCTGGCCCGGGGGTCGTCCTCACAGGCGAGGATCTCTACCTCGTCGCCGGCCTTGAATATCTGCTTCTCCTCGCGTGGTTGGCGTAGGGGTGGTGTGTCCGAACGTGGGGCGGCGGTCGGCGCCGCGGGCCGGGGCGGCCGGCCTGCGCGGTGGCCGCCCCGGGGTGCTGATCAACCGGACTGGCTGATCGGCATGATCAGGTAGCGCAGCGCGGTGGGGTCCTCGTCGGTGGGGATGAGGAGCGCCGGCTTGACCGGGTGGACGATCTGCAGGCGGATCCGGTCCGTCTTCAGTGCGGTGATGCCGTCGAGGAGGTACCCGGGGTTGAAGGCGATGGTGACGGGGGCGCCGGTGAGCAAGTCGGTGGTGGCGGTGACCTGGTCGCGGGCAGAGGCGTCGTCGGCGGTGCCGGCGCTCAGGGCCAGGGTGCCGTCAGTGAGGTGGAGCTTGACGGGGTGGCCGCGTTCGGCGACGAGGGCCATGCGCTTGACGGCGGCGGCGAGTTCGGTGGCGTCTAGGTCGGCAGTGGCGGTGAAGTCGGTGGGCCACAGGCCCTTGTGGTCGGGGAGCTGGCCGTCCATGGCGCGCAGGGTGAGGGTGCGCGTGCGGCCGGCCAGGCCGAGGACCCCGCGGGCGGCAGGAAGGGTGAGGTGGACCTGTTCGTCGGTGGCGAGGATTTTGGCGGCCTCGGCGAGGGACTGGGCCGGGATGGTGGTCTGGGTGGTGGCGCCGGTGGCCGTGGCGGGGGTCCAGGCGATGGGGCGGAGCGCGAAGCGGTAGCGGTCGGTGGCGGCGAAGGTGATCGTGTCGTCGGTGATCTCGGCCTGGATGCCGGTCAGGATCGGGAGGGCGTCGTCGCGGCCGGCGGCCGTGGCGACCTGGTGGATCGCCTCGGCGAGGGCGGGCCCGGCCACGGTGCCGCTGGCCTCGCCGGGGCTGGGCAGGCGGGGGTACTCCTCCAGCGGGAGGGTGTGCAGGGTGTAGCGGGTGCGGCCGGAGGTCAGGACCAGGCGGACGCCGTCGAGTTCGAGGTCGACCGGATGGCTGCCCTTGATCGTGCGGGTGATGTCGGCGAGGAGGCGGCCGGAGACCAGGACGGTGCCGGGGGTGGTGACCTCGGCGTCCACGGTGGCCTGGGCGCTGGTCTCGTAGTCGAAGGCGGCGACGGTCAGGGCGCCGGTGGCGGCCTCCAGCCGGATCGCGGCGAGGACGGGGACGGGGGGCCTGGCGGGCAGGGCCCGGGCGGCGTCGGTGACGGCGGCCGCGAGCGGGGCGAGGTCCGTACGGAGCTTCATCGGTGCTCCCTTCCAAGCGTGCGGGCAGCTGTCCGGCCTGGGCCGGGGTGCGCCCGGGTGTGCGGGTGAGGTCGGGGGCCGTCCGTCCGGTACGTAGAGGCCTGTACCGGACGGACGGGCGCGGGGGTGGTGGCCGTCAGGCCGTGGTGTCGGCGCGCAGGCGGCGGCGGTCGCTGAGGGTGGTGCCGGCCCAGATCGCGGATCCGGCGCGGGTCGGGTGGTCCAGGGCCCAGGCCAGGCACTGCTTGCGGGTGGCCTCGGGGCATTTGCTGAGGCAGGCCAGCTGGCCGTTCACGCGCTGCTTCGGGGTCCCGGTCCAGTCCTCGGGGTCGGCGTCAGGCGCCCGGCACGGTTCGTTGCCGGTCAGCCGCGGCCAGGGGGCGGGTTCGCTGGTGGTCACTCCCCCACCCCCGTGGTGCCGGCGGCCGGGACGGCGGCGGTGGGCAGCAGGTGCTCGAAGGGCTCCCAGGCCGCGAGTTCGAACGACATGTCCAGAAGGTCGAAGGGGTACTCGACGCCCTGGGAGTGGTCGTTCTGGGCGATCCACTGCGGCTGGAGGTTGGCGCGGTCGCCGTCGTCGGTGTCGTCGGAGGCCTTGTCGAGGTCGATGTACGCGACGACGACGTGGGTGGCGGTGCGCTCTAGGACGTACAGGCTGCGGACCGGCATCTCGTCGGGTTCGACGTCGTGACGGCGGACCCAGGTCTGGCGGGTGGCGGCGATGGCCCAGGCCTCGCTCGCGTCGGCGGCGTCGGTGACCTTGGCGCAGGCCTGCGCGTACTCGGTGCCGGCCTCGACAAGTTCGTTGACGCGGGCGGTGATGTGGTCGCTGAGGGCCTGGGTGCCGATCAGCCAGGTCAGGGAGGCCAGCCCGGTCACGACGCCGCTCCCGTCGGGACGAGGTTGCGGGAGATCTTGGTGGGGGCCAGGAGGTGGTGGAGCGCCGAGCCGTAGTCGTGGGAGGAGAAGCTGGCGGGGAGGCCGCAGCTCCAGCAGTCGGCCTCGTCGCCCTGCCAGGCGACGGCGCAGCGGCTGCACACGAACGCCCGGTCGGCGAGGAGGGGATTGGCCTTGGCCAGGGACTTCAGGAACCGGCCGGCGGTGCTCAGCCGGCGGGCGGTGGAGGTGTGGTGCTGCTTGCGACGGGTGGCGTGCATGATGGTGGTCTCTCTCTCGTCTTGGCGGGTGAGGGGCCCGGGGCGGCCGGCGGTTTCTCAGGCCTTGACGGCCGTCCCGGGGCGGAGCTAGCGGTCGATGCCCTTGTGCGTGGCCTGGTCCCAGCGCAGGTCCCAGCCGGGGCGCAGTCCGCGGGCGGACCAGTCGGTGCGGTGGGCGGCGGCGGGGACGTCCTGGCCGGCCAGGGTGTGGAGGAGGGCCGTCTCCCAGGCGCGCCGCGCGGCCTGGCGGGCCTCGCGGCCGCTCTCGGCGAGGCCGGTGAAGACATGCACGCCCCGCTCGCTGGTGCCGACGCGCTCTATCGGGACGTCGACCTCCCACATGACCCGGTACACCGTCAGCCCTCGGCTTCCGGGTCGTAGCCTACGAGGACGGGCAGCACGGTGGTCCGGATGCTGGTGACGGACTCGTCATCCGGGCCGGGGCCGAACGTCATCAGGTCCTCGGGGGCGTGCTCGTCGCCGTTGTCCGGTGCCCAGGTGGTGTGGACGCCCTCCGGGAGGGGGCAGCGTTTCAGGCACGCCTCGCCCTTGGCGCGGGCCGCCTCCCGGGTGGCGTAGGTGCCCAGGGAGAGGCCGTGGCGCGTGACGGTGTAGACGGCCAGGGCGGCCGGCTTGTCGTCGGTGAGGCGGGTGATGCCGGGGAATACGGCCTCGGCGGCAGCCAGACGGGCCTCGGTCTGCGCGGCGGTGCCGAGCAGCTGGAGGATGCCGGTGGTCAGCGGCAGCGCGCTGGCGGCGGCGCGGCGCAGGATGTCGGTGAGGACGGCGTCGAAGTCGGTGTCGGAGGGCGGGACGGTGGTGGTGGTCATCGAGTTCTCCGTCTCGTGGCGGGCCGGCTGTTCCGGTCCTCGGCGGTGCCCGGTCCTCGGGAGGTGGGGCCGGGCACCGCGGGGGGGCCGTCAGCGGCCGGCCGTGCTCGGCAGGCGAAGGGCTTCGTCCAGGACGGTCCAGAGGAAGTCGTTGGGCTCGAAGGCGGTGTCGGCGATGGTGAGCTGGGCGGCGCGGGCCAGGGTGTCGAAGGCGGTGTCGCCGACGAGGCGGCTGTGCCAGGAGTGCCGGAGCTCGGTGCGGCTGAGGGTTCGGCCGTACCGGGTGTAGTCCAGGCCGTTGACGCGGGAGACGACCATGCCGGGGTGGAACTCGTCGCCCTGGAACCGGACGAGCCGGTCGAGGCCGGCCTGCTCGGCGAAGTCGACGAGGCGGGTGAGAATCTCGGCGTCGGCGACGAATCCGGTGACGGCGGCGCGCTGCTCCCACAGGTTGCCGGAGTAGTCGGCGGCGTCGTGGCCGGGCTGGGAGTCGTCGGTGAGGAATCCGGCGCGGTTCACGGCGGCCAGGCAGGGGATGAGGGGCAGGGTCTCTTCGTCGGGCCCGTAGTTCGGCATGTTCCCGGCGCAGGAGCGGATGTCGCCTTCGAGCCAGCGGGCGGTCAGCTCGGCGAGGTCGGAGAAGGTGGTGGCGGCGCGCCAGAGGCGGCGGTCCGCGCGGCTCGGCCAGGGAAGTCGGATCTTCATGGCGGTCCTCCTGTCGGGTTCAGAGCTGGGCGGCCAGGTCCTCGGCGCCGTAGGCCTCGGCCTCGCGCTGCTCGATCAGCAGCTCGTAGGCGCTGAGGGTGTTGGCCTTCATGGGCTGCCGGCCCCAGACGTGCTTGAGGTACTTGAGGTGGAGCTCGCGGGCGGAGCGGTCGCCGAGCTGGTGGGCGTGGACGAGCTCGTGCACGAGGGTTTCGCGGACGTCGCGCTCGTGCCGCATGTTGGGGATCTGCAGGACGATCAGCACACCGTCGCGGTCGATGGACGTCTGGCCGAAGGCCCGGCGGGAGTGGCGGTCGGAGCGGCTGACGGCATTGACCTGCGTGGGGTTGATGCCGGTCAGGAGCTGGGCCTCCGCGGTGTTCACCAGGTGGTCCATCTGGCTGGTGTCCCCGTTGAGGACCAGGTGGACGGCCGGCAGGGAGCCGAACTTGTCGCGGACGAGCTTCTCGGCGTCGGGGGCGATGGCCTTGGCGTACTTGCTGTAGCGGCCTGCCCCGAAGAGGAAGCGCTGGGTGGAGATGCGCAGCATGGCGGTCCTTCCGGGTTGAGTTCGGGGGTCAGGCGGAAAGAGTGCCCGAACCCCCACAAGAAAACTATACCTATAATTCATCACTTCATCTAGGGGGTTTCCCTGCTGTCAGTCCCCGGCGCGCTCGGCGAGCTCGGCGGCCCGCTGCAGGAGGTCGAGGACGGCGCCGACGGTCGGGACCGCGATGTTGTTGTTCACGGCGATGTCGAACTGGCGGCTCAGGGCCCGCGGGTCGCGGCCCTCGCTGCGCCACTGCGCCTCCATTCGGGCCCGGTAGGCAGCCGTGGGCTGGGCGTACGCGGCCGGTTCGGCCATTGCGGAGCGGATGTAGATGTGGGAGCGGTTGGTGGTGTCGGCGTCGGCCGGGGCGGCCATGAGGGCGCCGAGGATGCAGTGGCGACCGGTGGCGTCGCGGAGTTCCCCGCGGCACCACCCGCCGGTGGCCAGCACGGCCGCAGCGCGACGGATGTGCAGGCTCGCGCGGGTGGCCGGCCGCTGGTGGCGGCGGGTGATCCGGTCGAGCAGGGAGGGGCGGGCGGCGGCCTGGGCGGCGGCGGTAGCTCGTTCGCTGCGCTCGACCTCGGCGAGGCCGGCGGCCACCAGGGCGGCGATGTCGAATCCGGCCGCAGGAGCGGGCGAGGCGGGAGCCGGGGCCGGCGCGGTGGCCGGGGTGATCTTCTTGAGCCAGGCTTCGACCTCGTCGGCCAGGAGGCGGGTGCTTGCGTCGGGAGCCGGGGTGCCGAAGGCGGTGGGTGCTGCAAATACGGGCATGGCGAAGCCTTCCTGCCTGCTGCGGGACGGTGGAGTCAGGAGCTCCGGGGGCGGCCGGTTGAGTGGTTGGCGACCTGGCGGCCGGCCCCGAGTGCAGTGCGGATCAGGCGTCCGTGTACTTCCGGACGTTCTTGTAGACGGCGTCGCGCTCGACGTTCAGTGCGGCGGCGACGTCCTTCTGAGCGCCGCGGTAGCTCTTGCTGAGCTCGCCCATCCGCTGCCAGAACTTCTTCTCGGCTTCGGATACGGCGGTGTCACGCGCGGTCTTGGCGGCCAGGACCGCGGCCGTGATGTCGTCGGCGGTGCCGGCCTGGGTCTCGGGTCGGGGGGTCATTTGGGCTCCTCGCGGTGGTGAGGGACGATGGTTCCGGCCCCCTGCTCCGGTTGGAGCGGGTTGGGAGACCCGGGGACGGCGGGTTGAGTTTGGCGACCTGGCCGCCGTCCCCGGGGCGCCTCTACTGAAGATCCTTGCGGGCGTCGTCGGCCGGCCCGTCACCGGCGTGCCCGTGCCCGAACTTGTCGGCCGCGCTGTGCAGGTGGAAGGTGGCCGCGTACATGTGCTGGGCCTCGTCCTCCTTGCCGCGCGCGGCGAAGGCCACGGCGAGCCTGCGCGAGAGCGCGCCGGCCGTCAGCAGCAGTTCGCTGGTGTGCAGGCTGTGGCGGATCTCCTCCGGGTCGGCTCCGGAGTCGACATCGGCGCAGATGTTGCCGAGTTCTTCCGCCAGGGCGTAGGTGGTGTCGCCGTCCCAGCGGTCCGGGTTGATCCAGTCGATGAGCCCGATGGCGAAGGCGTCGATGACGTAGAGGGCGCCGATGAGGGCGAGCGCGGCGACAACGGCTCCCGGGGTGCTCAGCTTCGCGAGCGGGCCGTCGTGGTTGACGATCGCGTGGAATCCGACGGTGGCGGTGCCGGCGGCGAGCACGATGCCGTCGTAGCGGATCACGGCGGACAGGACCTTGACGCCGGCGCGCCGGGCGCGCGCGGCCCGGACCGGGCGGTTCTTCAGGGACTGCGGGCGGGCGGTGTCGGCGGGGTGGACCAAGGTGTGGGTCACGAGGGGCTCCTTCGGCTGCGTACTGGCGGGGTGAGAGACCCCGGGGCGGGCGGCTGAGTTGGCGACCTGGCGGCCGCCCCGGGAGGAGGAGATGCGGGAGGGTCAGGCCGGGCTGCGGTCACCGGAGATGGCGGCAACTGTGCGCAGGTGCTCGCGCTGCGCGTCGATCCGCTGCTGGACCTCGCGGGCGAGCAGCCCACCCCGGAAGGACTGGTAGTCGTAGAAGCTGCCGATGACCCATTCGCTCGGGTCGACCGAGGCGGCCTTGTACACATCGGTGTGGGAGAGGTCGCTGTAGAAGTGGCCCTCGTGCACGGTGGCGATCTCCAGCCCCTTGCGGTCCCAGCTGATCGCGGCATCGAGCGCCTTGTTCTGGGCGTTGACCAGCTGGGACACAGTGGCCCGCCAGTGCGTGTCGGGCGTGCTGTCCAGGGACGTGAACAGCTGGTCCATGGCAGCGCGGGCCCGGCTGTAGTTGTCCCACAGGAAGGCGGCGCCATCAGTGGCCTGCTTCAGGGCTGCGGTGTAGGCGGCCTCGCGCCAGAGGCGGGACGCCTCGTCGTACTCGGCGTCGATGAACGCGCGGGCCTGGGGCGTGAGGCTCTCGTCCTTCCATGCTTCGAGCGGCCGCGCGGGCTCCTGCTCGGCGCCGGTGAAGGGCCGGAAGGTGAAGACGATCCGGTTGAACCGGTCGGTGGAGGCTCCGGTGAAGTGCGGGTGGTGGTAGGCGCGGGCCTCCGTGGTGACCTTGTCGAGGTCTCCGGCGCTGGTCGTGGGCATGGTCTCTCCGTCGTGTCGGGCCGGGTGTTCCCGGCCGGGTACGTGCATGGAGGAGCGGGGCTTGCTCGCTGGCCCGGGGGCCTTGCGATGACTCAAGTATGCATCTTCGACAAATGCATTTCAAGAGAATGCATTCAGGGATTTGTGGGGCTCTCCACCTACGCGTCGGCGCTGGGCACGTCGCCGCCGGGGCGAGGGCCGCCCGCCGCAGGCGCTCCGGCGCCGGCGGCCGCCTCCTCGCGGCGCGGCCGGGCCTTCGAGCCCGCGGGGGTGCGGCCGCCGGCGCGGGCGCGGGCCGCCGAGGCCGGGCCCTCGCACTCGGTGCACGTGATGTCCAGGCCCGGCGCGACGATCCGCCCCTTGTCCTCGCAGACCAGGCACGCCGGCCCCTTGACCGGCGCAGGCATGCCGTACGCGGCGCGGTACTTGGCGACGGAGGGGATCTTCGGCCCCGGGTCCTGCTTGCCCTTCTTCTCCGCCGGGTCGGGCGTTTCCTGCGGGATACCGGCCTGCATGGCCCATGCGGTGCGGATGAGGGCCGCGACCGGGGAGTAGGCGACGTTGAGGGCCTTCTTCTTCACCTTGCGGACGCGGCGGCGTACTTGGCGGCGGACGCGTTTCTTCGCCTCGCGGACGAGGATCTTGGTGACGATCCGTGCGGCCTTGGGAACCTCTTCGACCAGGTCGATGGGCGGGGGCGGCTCCTCGCCGAACCCGGCCTCCAGGATCCAGTACATGTCCCAGTTCGGGGTGGTCCAGCGCATGTCGGCCCAGGCGGTGAAGTGGGCGGGGTCGATGAGGTGCTCGGACCACTCGTGCCGGGCCGGGCAGAGCACCTCTACCACGGGCTGCGCACTGCGTTCGAGGACGAGGGTCAGGCCGGTGTCGGCGCCGCACATGGGGCAGGTGACGGGCAGGGCCTGCCACACGACGCGAATGGTGTGGTCGGGGTCGAGCTGGAGGTAGTTGAAGCGACGCTCGGCGGTGATTCGGTAGTAGCCGGCGTCCGGGTCGTGGGTGCGGGACGGGTCGATCATTACGGACTCCTAGGGATCTTTCGGGCGGGGAACAGCCGGGAACAGGGAGGAACGTGCAGGTCAGGGGGCCGGAACACGGCGGGAACAGGCGCGGGGAGGGGAACACCGCCACCGGTCCCGTGAGGTGTTCCGTCCCTGTTCTCAGCCTGTTCCGGCGCGCTGACCTGCGTGTTCCTGAGGTGTTCCTGCCCTCAGGAGGCGCTTGCGTCCTCGCCGGTGATCTTCTTGAGGTGGCGCAGGCAGTAGCCCTTGACCGTGCTCTTCTCGCCCGGGCGCCGGTAGCTGTCGGTCGTCCAGGACTTGCCGCCGGGGGCGAGCACCGCCTTGATCGCCGCCTTCAGCGCGACGGCGCGGGCGGCCTCCTGGTCCGCGGTGTCCTCCCCGTCGAACGCCTCCAGGTCCCAGCGGTCGGCGTCGTGCTGGGCGAGGCCGGCCGCGATCTCCTCCAACTGGAGGCCGCTCGGGTCCCCGGCCGCCCGGAAGACCTCGCGGATCGAGGCGATCAGCTGGGGGACGGCGCCCTGCTCCTGGTCCCCGGCGGCGTAGTTCCGGGCGCTGGTCTCCATCAGGCTCCGCAGTGAGATGCGGCTGAGCTTCGCGGACTCGGGGTCGATGTCGACCAGCCCGTCCTGGGCCCGGGTCCGGCCGCGGCGCAGCAGCTCGTCGGGGTCGGCGTAGCAGCCGCGGTACGGGATGGGCTCGCAGTAGGCGCTGCCGGCCATCACGTACACCACGGAGGCGTCGTTGATCTGGGCACCCATCGCGGGCACCAGCCGGTCGGCGCGCCACCCCTGGGCGAGCATGCCGTCGCCGAGGACCTGGATGACGTCGTCCTTGTCGCAGGCGGCCAGCACCTGGACGGGCAGTTCCACTACCCAGGTGTTGTCCTTGATCTTCTCCTTCGTGACGCCCTGTCCGGCGATGATCTCGGTGGCGTCACTCTTGGCGCAGGTGATCGAAATCTCGGCTAGCATGCCGTCGAGGTCCCAGGAGACCTGCCGCTTGAGGTCCTCGTTGTAGTAGCCCTTGCGGCTCTCGCGGACCAGCGCGGGGAACTCGTCCACGACGACCTTGATGCCGGGCCGTTCCCGGGAGGTGACCCAGTTCTCGCCCATGCCGAGGCGGTCGAAGAGCCCGGGCCTGCCCTTGCCGATGTCCAGCACCCACTGGAGAGCCTCCCTCGCCTCCGCCGGGGTGGTGGCCACCACGTGCATGGCGTGCCGCAGACCGCCGAAGCCGCTGCCGGCGCCGCCCAGATCGATGCCGATGATGATCTGGTCCTCGGTCGCGGTGAGCACGTCCAGGATGGCCCGCAGGATCGTGGACTTCCCCGACCGGCTCTTGCCGACGACGTTCACATTGGTGCGGCACATCGGCAGGGCCAAGGGCCGCCCTGCCATGTCGCCGCCGATCTGCTCCTTGTGGAGGTCGGCAGTGGAAACGGACTTCGGTTCCCGGACCGGCAGTTCGGGAACGGCCTGCCAGGGATTGCTGCCCGGTACGCGGATCACACAGTAATTGCGGGATTCCGCGGACTGCTGGAGCAGCACGCTGCCGGTGCGCACGCCGTGAAGGCATGCCTCCAGCGTGTCCAGCCCGTTGGAGATCTTCTCCGGGGTCATCCGCTCCAGCCACACGTGGATCTCGAACCCCCAGGCGTGGGGGTCGACCCGCAGCGCCGAGAGGGTCAGCTTGAGGTCCTCGGTGAGGGCCTGGCGCATCATCTGCTCGAACATGCGCGGCGTCATGCCCACGCTGACCTGCTGCGGGGCTCCGGCCTCGATCCGCTCCAGCCGCTCCAGCTCCTCCTCGCTGACCTCGACGTCGCGGCCCAGCATGGAGATACCGGCGAGGTTGAGCACCAGGGCGCCGAGGAAGCCCCATACGTCGGCGAAGCCGTAGGCGGCCGCGTCGGCCAGGACCAGCGGGCCATAGGTGGCTCCCGCGCGGAACGCGACGGCCCGCTTCGCGCTCTTGCGGGCGCTCTGTGCGACGGCCAGCTGCTTGCCGGCCTCCAGCTGGAGTTTGGCCGCCTGGGCCTGCTTCTGTTCGCGCTTCAGGAGTGCGAGCTGCGCGCGGCGGGCGCTGCGCTTGGCCGTTTCGACGGCGGCGAGCGCCAGGCGCTCGTCGGCCGCGGCCTTGTAGCCCTCCATGCCGATGACCCAGGAGCGCATCCGGCGCTCTCCGCGCAGGGCCCGGGGGACGATCCCGTGGGTGGTGAGCTGGCGGGCGGCGGCCTTCCGTACCCGGCGGCGGGCCTGCCGGCGCAGGTAGGCGTAGCGGGCCTTGCGGCCGTCCTTGGTGCGCAGCTGCGGGTTGATCCAGGGGCGGTCGCCCTCCGGGTCCTCGCGCAGCTTCCACTCCTCGGGGGTGTAGACGGTGCCCTCCACCGGCCGGCTGTGCTCCGGCGCCGGCTCGCCGTCCGCGTCCTCGTCTTCGTCGTCCGGGAGGTCCTCCGGCTGGGCCGGGATGGCGGCCGGCGCCTCGCGGTCCGTGTGCAGCAGCGCCGTGAAGGCAGTGCCGCCGTCGCCGTAGAGGGTCTCGAAGACGGGCTCCAGGTCCTCGACGAGCTTGATCTTCACCTCGCGTGCCATGGACCCCTGCTCGGGGCCGACGACGCCGAGGGCCTCCAGCGCGTCCATCATCCGGCCCGTCAGTTCCCAGCCGATGCGCAGCTTGCGCTGGAGCATGGACCGGGAGCCGAACTGGGTGGAGACGATCAGCTCGGCGGCCTCCCAGAGCACCTTGCGGTCCATGGCCTGGCCGACCTTGGCCCACAGCTGCGGGTCGTCGACTTTCGGGTTGGTGTCGATCTCGGTCATGCTGTTCACGCCTCCTGTTCGGGGGTGAGCGCGGGGCGGGGAAGCCGGGCATCGCTTTGGTCGGTTGAGACCGGCGGGCCCCGCCCTGCGCTCGTTCGGGGGGAAGGTGTTCGGGTCAGGCGGTGTTCGCGCCGCCGGGGCAGTCGTTGCAGACCCCGTAGCGCTTGGGGATCTCGTAGTCCTTTTCGGTGTTGCACTCGGGGCAGAACCTGCGGGCTGCCACCGCCTTGCGGATCGAGGCCCATCGCGCCTCCGTCATCGGCCGCTTCGGCTTGGCCAGCTCGACCAGGTAGAGGGCGGCGAACATCGGTTCGCCCTGGCGGGTCCACCCGAGCTGGCCGGCCACAGGCTGGCCGCCCGGGCGCAGCCCGCGGGCCCGCAGCTGTCGGTAGGTGGCCATGACCTCGGGGTCGGGGCCGAGCTTCCAGGGCCAGGTCGGTATGCCGAACTCCTCGCCCTTCGGGTCGTCGTAGCGGGGGCTGGTGCGCGGCATCACCGGCTCCCGGGGCCGGCCGGGTTGCTGCGGGCCGCCTTGGCCTTGGCGAGGCGGTCGTAGACCCAGGACTTGCCCGGCTCGATGACCTTGCTCCCGTGGACTTCCGCACGGCGCCGCTTGGTCTCCGCGGTGACCCCCTTGGCGGTGGGGATCCGGCCGTTGCGGATCTCGCTGCGGATCCACTCCTCGATCGCGGCGTTCTCGGTCGCGTCGTAGTTCCGCGCGGTTTCCGCAGCGGCCCGCCGGGCGGCCGGCGAGAGCCTCCGCACGGAGGCCGTCACGGACTGCCGCTTCGAGCCCTCAGCAGCGGCCTCGCGCTTCCGCGCGGGTGTCCGCGTGGACGGGGGGACGGACGTGTTGACGTGCGAAGATCCATTCCACCGGAAAGCGTTCGCCGGGCCCTCTACGAGCCCTTCACGGGTTCCGGCAAATACCCGCGTAGGGAGGGTTGCAGGCTCCTCCGCGACCGCCTTCACGGGCTCGTCAGAGACGCTCTCAGCCGCCACTGCGGACACCTTCGCGGAAGCCGTGAGGCGCATGCGGCGTGCGTCCGCGAGCTCCTCCAGGACCTCCGCGAGACGGCCTTCCGCGTCCACACGCAGCCCGAGCATCTCTGCCGACAGGTGCCGCAGCAGTTCCTCGGGCAGGTCAGCTCCGGTGCCTTCGTGGACGCCGTACGCGGCGTGCCAGGCCTCGTCCTCGGAGAGGAGTTCGTGCCCGGCGATTGCGCGCAGCGTCTTCGCCGTTGCCCACACGTTCGGCAGCAGGTCTTCGCGCTGCTTGCGGGTGGCCTTCATGTCCTTGCGCCGGGCTCGCTCGGCCTTCAGCCACGCCCGGGCTTCCTGGTGCCGGCCGAGCTGGACCAGCTGCCAGACGGCGATCGGGATGATCGAGGACGCGGCCAGGACGGCGCCCAGGATGGTCCCGTACTTGTCGCCGCCGACCTGCTGGCCGTGCAGCCAGTTGATCCAGGCTGCCAGGCCCGCGAAGGTGTAGATCGCGATCCGGTACGGCCACGGCGAGCGGCCCTGCTGCATGGCCTTGGCCTCGCCGGCCGTGGCGGCCCAGGCGGAGCACTCCAGCATCACCGGGAGCAGGGTGACCAGGAGGTAGCCCACCCAGCCCATTTCGGTGAGGATGCCCGTGCCGGTCAGTGAGGCGGCCTGTGAGATGAGGGCCGGCACGATGCTGCAGGCCATGACGGCAAGCGCGGCGGCCAGGTCGAGGTGTTCGGCCAGCCACGCCGGGGCGGCGTTGAGCCGGGCGGCGAACCGCTCGCGGGCTTCCTTGCGGCGCCGGGCCTTCTCCCGCCGCTTCTCCTTGTCGGCCGCCGCCTTCGCCGCCTGGTCGGCCTTCTCCTTCGCGAGCTTCGCGGCGGCGTCGGCCTCCTTGGCCTCGCGGATGCGCTTGGCCTCGCGGTCCCTGGCCTCCTGCTCATCGGCGGCGCGAGCCCGTTCCTGCTCGAAGGCCTGCTGCTGGGCCTGCAGGTCGAGACGGGCCCGGAGTTCTGCGGCCAGGCGGGCCTGCTCGGCCTCGGCGGCGTTGTCCTCGCGGCGGGCGGTACGGAAGTCGGTGAGGCTCACGGGGTACCTCCGGCGGTCGGGGTGGCCGCGTGCGGGGCGTAGCGGTACAGGGCGGCGACGAGGGCGATGACCAGGCCGATGCCGATGCGATCGGCGACGCCGGGGGTGAGGCCGAGGAGCCAGGCTCCGCCGGCCACGGCCAGGGGGAGCTGGATCGCGCCGAGTTCGGCGAGGAGCCGGGTCAGTCGCGCCCGGATCTCGACGATGGGCGTGTGGCCGCGGCTGTCGAGGTAGGCGAGGCCGGCGACCGGGAGCGCGAGCAGTACGCGCTGCCACCAGGTCGCCTCCAGGCCCAGGAGCCAGCCGGCGCCGAAGAGGATGAAGGCGGTGATGGACCACGTCGTCACCAGGGCCTGGACCTTCAAGGGCAGGCCGCGCGGGGTGCTGGTGCTCATGCGACCTGCACCTCCCGCGCGGTGAAGACGGCCGCCGGTACCGACTTGCCCTTCCGGACGGAGGACACGAGCGCGACGGTGAACGGGAAGGGGATGGAGCCGAGGCGGTTCGGGCGGGAGTCCGCGGGGACCGGGCCGAATACGCGGTCGGTCTGCTTCGCCTCGGGCTCGCCCGTCAGCCGGCGGATCAGCTCGGCGACGTGGGCGGCGGTCTTCGGGTCGTGCTCGGCGATGCCGAGGATCACGTCGGCCTGGAACTCCAGGCGCTCCGCCTGCTGTTCGGCCGACTCGTTCAGCGGGGCCAGCCAGTCGACCGGCCTCACGCCGGTCATCAGCTGGAGCTGGCGCAGGATCGCGACCTGTTCCAGACCCTGCGGGTGGGTCGTGCGACTGCTGGCTGCGAAGATGGTGTTCACGGGTCGTTCTCCTCAGACGTGGACGGCCTGTGCGCGGCTCTCCGGGTCTCTGCCAAGACCACCCGGAGGGCCGTTTTTGGCATGGCGGTGCCGTCGTTGTACGCACGGGTAGCCAAACCATGGGTAGCCCTTCCGGTACCCCCGGTTAGAGCTATCGGTAATGATGAGACCACCCCGACATGCCGCGCGTCAAGACTGACGCGCCATTAGAGATAGCTATATAGTGGTGGCGTTGGATGCTGAGAAAGGCGGCCTGAATGCCCGTTTCGTACCGCGAGATCGCTGCTGCGCTCCGGCAGCAGATCTCCGATGGGCGGTATCAGCCGGGAGACAAGCTGCCCATGCTGACCGAGCTTCAGGAGCAGTACGGGGCTGGCTATCAGACCGTCCGCAGCGCCATCCAGCTGCTGGAGCAGGAAGGCCTGGTCGTCGCTGTCCGGCGGAGAGGGACGATCGTGCGTGAGCGTCCGGAGAAGCGTCGAATCACGAGGTCGCGGCAGGTCTACCGGGACGAGATCGGGTACTACTTCGATCCCGCCGCCCAGTCCTGGGTGGCGCTGGAAACGCCCACCGTGAGGTGGGGCGTGGTCCCTGTGGACCTTGCCGCCACCATGGGGCTCAGCGTCGGCTCGGAGGTCCTCATCCGGGACCGAATCATGGGCGACCCGGACACCCGGGCCGCGATGCAGCTGGCGACCAGCTACCTGCCGGCTGACCTCGCCCGCGGTACACAGCTGGCCGAGAGCGACACGGGCCCGGGCGGCATCTACGACCGGCTCGAAGAGATGGGGTACGCCCCGCTCGGATGGAAGGAAGCGGTGTCCGCCCGGATGCCGTCCCCGGAGGAGGCCGAGTCGTTGGGCCTCCCGGCCGACGTCGGCGTTCCGCTGCTGCGCATCGTCCGCGTTACCCGGTCCTCGACGGGCCAAGTGGTAGAGATCAACGACACCCGGATGTCGGCCGAGCTCTTCGAGATCGGCTACGACATCGAGCGCGACGGCAGTGCCCGCACCGGCGCGGAATCCGCCCCCGCCTCCGGCCTAGACCCTAAGGAGAACTCAAGATGAGCCGTTCACTGTAGAAAAAAAGAGGACGGCCGCCCTGGTTGCACAGGACGGCCGTCAAGCGACTCCCCAGCCGGCAAGCATCCGGAGTCGTGGTTCAGCGCGGTGACCGCGCTGGGTGCCTGGACCATCAGGCCCGTCGGTCACCTACCCAACAGCATAGACAACGACTCCCGGGCAAGCCCAGACCGGCTTGCCCAGTGGCCTGAGTCACACGGTTGATCAGCTGATCCACGGCTCCCTTAATCAAGGGACCGTATGTGTCACACCTGAACAAGGCCGCCGCGGCGGCTGTACCCCGCCCATCCCACCGATCCCCCGGCCTGTCCGCGCCCGTTCCCGCGCACCCTGGCTTGCCCAATGCCGGCCTGCCCGCGTGGCGCGAGAGTGGGCAAGCCCGTCACCTGGGCCTTCCGGGCAGCGGGCAAGCCTTCGGGCAAGCCCCCATGTGGAGAGTTCACGGCACAACATCCACTAGGAGGTGTGCCGTGCACGTACCTGTGCACCCCGGGTCCGTAGCGATCCGTCCCACCGCCCTCATCCCGGGAGGAGCGGTATGCGCCACGATCTGATCCCCCGGGTCGTCAGCGCGGCCGCCATCGACTGGATCAAGTTCGACGCCCTGCTCGCACGCGACGGCAGTGTCGAACCTGTCGACAAGGCGCTCTATGCGGCCATCGCCTCCTTCGCCGACCAGGGCACTCGTGAGACCGACGATGCCCCGGACGCCGACGACATCCCCACCCGCAAGGTGCTCGCCCGCTGCATCGGGCGGTCGGTCGACACCGTGGACCGGTCCACGAAGCGGCTGGAGGACAAGGGGCTGCTTGAGGTCGAGCGGCGCCCGGACCCCAGCAACCCTCGCGTGAACATCCCCAGCCTGTACCGGCTGCTCGACCACGAGCGGTGGGATGAGCGCGCCGCCGCCCGGGCCCAGAAGCGGCAGGCCGAGCGGGAGGCGAGGGCTGCCCGAAAGGCGAAGCAGCAGGCCAGCAGCCCCCAGGGGGGTGGCCGCATGGATGCGGCTACCCCTGCTGAGGGGGTGGCCGCACGGGTGCGGCCAGGGGGGCCGCATGGACGCGGCCAGGGTGGCCGCACCAGTGCCGCGGTTCCTTCTTCTCTTAAAGAATCTCTCTCTCAAGAGGGGGGTGCGCTTGATGCGGCACCCGTTGAGGGTGGTGCTGCCGTGACGGAGAGAGACCTCGGCTGCGCCGGAAACCCCTGGGGTGGTTCCCGCCCAGCGGACGGCGGCCGGCGAGGCGGACCAGGTCGTCGCCGCCTACCGGAAGGCGCTCCGCCGGCCGATCACCAGCAAGGCCCTCGGTACGATCCGCTCCGCGGCCGTCGACCTGCTGGCCGACGGCTTCCCCGCCTGGTGGCTGTGCGACCGGGTCCAGGAGATGGCCCCGCGCGGATGGACCGACCTGCACAAGCACGCCGATCGCTCCACCGCGCCGACCGACCTGAGGGCCGCTGCTGTCGAGTGGTGCGGCGACTGCGGCCAGCACGACCGCAAGCGCTTCAACGACCAGTACGAATACGTGGACTGCTGGACGTGCAGCCCGATCGCCCTCGCCGGAGTAGCCCAGTGAAAGAACTCGAACTCCCCGAGCAGCGGGGCGGCCTCGATGGTGCCGCCCCGCCGCACGACCTCAACGCCGAGATGGCGGTCCTCGGCGCGATGCTGATGTCCAAGGAAGCCATTGCCGAGGCCGTCGAAGTCCTGAAGCCGGAGCACTTCTACAAGCCGGCCCACGCGACGATCTTCGAGGCCACGGTCGGGATGTACCTGCGCGGAGAGGCCGCCGACCCCATCACCCTCTCTGCCCTGCTCACGCAGCGGGGCGAGAGCGCCCGGGTCGGCGGCAGCGCCTATCTCTTCACCCTGACCGGCTTCATGTTCGGAGTCGGCTCCGTCAGGTTCTACGCGGAGATCATCCGCGAGACGTGGTCCGTGCGGCAGGTCATCATCGCCACCCGCACCACCCTGAACACGGCACTGCGCGGCGAAGGCACGGCCAGCGAGCTCGTCGCCAAACAGCAGCAGGCCCTGCTCGCCGCAGTGGACGAAGACGAAGACGACAGTCTGGGCCTGCTCGGCCCGGCGCTGGAGGACTTCCACGACGACTACGAGGAACGGGCCGCCAACGCCGGCAAGCTCAGCGGAGTCAGCACCGGGTTCGCCGACCTCGACTCCCTCACCGGTGGCTTTCAGCCCGGGCAGCTCATCGTCGTTGCGGGCCGCCCGGCGATGGGCAAGTCGACCCTCGCCATGGACTTCGTCCGTGCCTGCTCCCTCCGGGACAGGCAGCCTTCGGTGTTCTTCTCCTTGGAGATGGGGCGCCGGGAGATCACCCGGCGCGTGATCTCGGCCCAGGCGCGGGTGCCGCTGCACCACATCACCCACGCGATCCTGCCGGACGAGCTGCGGGCCAAGGTCGACCGAACGACGGCGGAGCTGATGGACGCTCCGATGTGGATCGACGACTCAGCCGGACTGAACCTGGTCACCATCACGGCCAAGTCCAGAAAGCTCCGCGAGCGCCACGGGCTGAAGCTCGGAGTCATCGACTACCTGCAGCTGATGCAGTCCGGCGCCGGGCGGCGACCGGAAAGTCGGCAACAGGAGGTCTCCGACATCTCCCGAGGCCTCAAACTGCTGGGCAAGGAGCTGGGGATCCCCATCGTCGCCCTCTCCCAGCTCAACCGCGGACCCGAGAACCGCACGGACAAGAAGCCGATGATCTCGGACCTGCGGGAGTCCGGCGCGATCGAGCAGGACGCGGACATGGTGATCCTCCTGCACCGCGAGGACGCCTACGAGAAGGAATCGCCGCGCGCGGGCGAAGCCGACCTCATCGTTGCCAAGCACCGCAACGGCCCGACCGCCACGATTACGACCGCATTCCAGGGCCACTATTCGCGCTTCGTCGACATGGCCAGCACCTGAGGGGGACCACCACATGAACAGCAAGGAATTCTCCACCGGCCTCGCCGAGCTGCGGGCCGTACGCGACGAACTCAAGCCGCTGGAGCGCGAGCTGGCCCAGCTCCAGGCCAAGGTCGGCAAGCTGCGCGAGCGCCGGGCCGAGAAGATCCGGCAGCTCGGCGGGTACGCGAAGGCCACCTCGGACCGGATTGCGACGGCCGCCGGCCTCGGTGTGATCGACATCGTGGCCCTGGTGCCCTCTCTGGCCCCTCAGGGCGCCCCTGAGGCGCCCGCAGAGCCTCCCGCGGCCGAAACCGTCACCGGTGATCAGTTGGTCGCTCAGGGGCCCGCAGAGCCGATCAAGGAAATGACCTCGGCGCCGAAGCCGGATGCGCCGCGGACCGTCGAGCTGTCTGGAACCGTCGCTCGCCTCGGTGCCACGCCCGCCGACGGCACCTCCGACCTGGAGGTGCTCGCCGAACCCGAGCAGGCCGCAGCCGCTCCGGCGCCCGTTGCTGCTGGGACGGGAGAGGCCGAGCGTGTTCTGCCCTCGATTCCCGCGGGCGCCGAGGGCGACGCCTGGTTCCGCGCCGAGCCCAACCTCGCGTCGAAGCGGCCGAACTTCAAGCAGGCGGCGAGGGGGATGGCGTTCTTGGACGCCTCGACCGGCGTCCTGGTGTGGCAGGGCGGCACCGTCCGCCTGGACCTCGGCCGGGCCTCGGTGGCGGAGATTCTCACCGCCGTCTACGCGGTGGCTCCGGCGTCGGTGGAACGGATCTACGTCACTGCGGGCGACCCGTGGCACCAGGGCGCGGAGCGGCACGAGTTCCTGAAGGACGCCGTCGCCGCCTGGCTGAACGGACCGCTCCCCGAGGGCTGGACGGTGGAGGCTTCGCGCGGCCGGGACCGGCAGGCCGGCCACCTGGTCCACCCCCGCAATCCCGTGGGCCGCTGGCAGAGGGGCAAGGACCAGCACACCGAAATCCGGTCCGTCGGTGAGTGGTTCGACCCCGAGGGCGCGGACCCGGCGACCGTGCGCGCCGCGTTCGTCGAGCTCTGGCGGGCGCTGCGCCCGCACTTCGAGGACGTCGTCCTCATGGGCTCGCCGTCGCAGACCGGCCGGGACCTGTGGTCGAGGACGATCCCGACCAAGGCCGGCGCGAAGTGGGCGGACGGCTTCCCCGTCATGTCGCAGGAGATCCGCGGCCTGCTGCACGCCACCGCCGGTCAGGGCCGGACCGAGCTGATCGCGCCGCCGCGCGTGCCGGAGCGGGTGCCCGGTTGGTACGAGGTCGACAGGACGTTCGCGTACGCCAAGCACACCTGGGCGTCCGGTGTCGGCGTGCCGAGGCGGATCACCGCCGCGACCTTCGCGGCCATGAGCGAGAAGGAGCAGACGAACGCGCTGTTCG
Organism: Streptomyces sp. NPDC003038; assembly: GCF_040611115.1. Taxonomy (NCBI): domain Bacteria; kingdom Bacillati; phylum Actinomycetota; class Actinomycetes; order Kitasatosporales; family Streptomycetaceae; genus Streptomyces; species Streptomyces sp. NPDC003038. The sequence continues at coordinate 5,017 of NZ_JBEXNN010000032.1, read as the reverse complement.
CGCCGTCGCACTGGCAGGTGCGGGTGACGATCCCCAAGGACTGGACCCACGTTGGGCTACTCCCGGCCCCGGCGCCCGGGGAACGGTCCTGGCACTACCCATACGAGGGCGGCCGGAGCTTCACCACCTGGGCGGGCGGCGCCGAGGTCAACCTCGCGCTGCGCAACCCCCTGATGCCGTGGCGGATCGAGATCCTCGACGGCCTGCTGTGGGAGTCCGGCGACCCGCTCAAGAGCTGGAGCAATAAGCTGCGCGACGCCTGGCAGTCCTTGCGGGCCACCGCCGAGATCCACGGCGACGAGCAGCAGAAGCAGGCCTGCGGCCTGGCCTCCCGAGCGGTGCGCAGCATTCTGCTGTACGGCATCGGCACGTTCGCGCAGCGGCCGCGGATCACGCCCGGGTCGCTGGAGCTGGGCGCCGGCGGCGAGGTTCCGGAGCTGCCGGACGGTGCGCGGCTGACGGGCATCACGGACGCCCACGTCACCTGGGAGCGCAACGCCGGGTTCGCGCAGGACCAGTACGCCCACCCGGAGTGGGCGGCCGGGGTGTGGTCGGCGGCCCGGGCGGCCCTGCTGTCGGTGAGCACCAGCTCGAAGGACCCGGCGACCGGCAAGCCGCTGAAGGCCGGCGCTTTGCACCTCCCCCCGGGAAGCATCCTGGCGTTCCGGACCGACGCCATCTACACCTCGGCCTCGGCGGCGGCGGATTGGCCGTACGGCGGTGAGCCGGGCGACTACCTGCTCAAGGGCCGCATGGCGTGGGAGCAGACCACTCCCCGCACGGACGAGGACTTCTACGTCCTGCAGACGTTGGGCCGGCAGGCCTACGAATCGGAGGGCATGTGAGCAGCGCCGATGTGGTCTGGGGCGGGCAGTGGGAGCACCCGGCCTGTGGTGCCTCGGGCGAGGCCCAGTGGGAGGACGGAGACACCGTCGACTCTGGGCACGACTGCGACCGTGCGGGCGTGGTGGTCTGGAGCGCGGAGTGGCACTGCCACGGCTGCGGCGACGAAGGCGATGGCCTGTTCGAGGACGACAGCCCCGTGTACTCCGACCACGAGTGTGACGACGAGGACGAGGAGGCAGCCGCGTGACGCCGCGCAGGAGGAGGTCCGCGGGCGGCCGGGGCGCACAGCGCAACGAGGCTGCCCGGCTCACCTCGGAGCTGGAGCGTGCCGGGTTCAGCAGGAAGCAGGTCGGAGAGATCCTCGGCCGCAACCCTTCGCTGGTCAGCCAGTTTTTCACCAAGAACAAGGGTGCGTCGATGGTGGAGGCGCTGAGGGCCGTGGTTCAGGAGGTGCAGGCCGGCGGTCCTCGGGACCTCGCGAGCCTGAAGGCTCTCGCAGCCGGGCACGTCCATCCGCGGCTCAACCGCGAGGGCTACAAGGCCCGCGTACGCGGCAAGACGCGGGTGCGAGCCGAGCGGACGGTCAAGGACCGGAAGGGCAAGCCGGTCATCGGCGCCGACGGCAAGCCGGTCAAGGCCTGGTCCTCGTCCCTGGCCAAGGCCGGCAAGCAGCACATCGCCTCCGGCGCCAGTCGGCTGCGGCCCGTGGTGGACGACGCGGCCGCCAATGGCGGGAAGATCGCCTTCACCGTCCGGGCCCGCAAGGGCGCCTTCAAGCACGACGCCGGCCGCCGGGCCGACTCCCCCGGTGTCCGCCGCTACGTGGTCCAGCGCCGTGACGGAACCGAGGAACGGGCCTACGCCGACAACCGCGGCGGCCCGGGCTCGGGCGAGGAGGGGTTCGACGGCGCCGAATTCAAGGCCCTGGTCGACGCGGCCGGCGGCGACGTCGCGGCCGCCGTGCAGAAGTGGCTCGTCGACACCGACAAGATCGAGCCCGGCACAACGATTGTCGGCCTGGAGATCCGAGCCTGGAAGCCCCAGGACTGAAGGCCGCCCGGCCCTGGGGCAGTTCGCCCGGGGCCGGCTTCATCCCAGGAATGCATTCTATTGAAATGCATTCCATGAAGATGCATACTGGTCTCGGAGCGCATGGCCCACGGCGGCGCCTGCACCTGCGACGCCGTCCGGCTCGCTCGGAACACCAACCACTGACCTGCACACCTCTCTGTGTCGAAGGAGACCACCGTGCTGAAAAAGCTCATCGCAGCCCTGACCAGCACTCGCTCTGAGCCCCTCCCCCCGCCCGCCGGACCGGCCCGCCGCACAGCCCCCGCTGCTGCGGCACCCGTTCCGGCTCCGGTGTCACGGTCCACCAGTCCCCGGCCCATGGCGTCGTACGAGCTCACCTCGTGGGCCTGCCCGACCTGCGAGCAAACCGCATCGGAAGGCACTCACGCCTGGGACGACCGCGGCCCGTATCAGCGCCTTAGCGTCCACAACCTGCGGTGCCCGGCCGGGCACCGCTGGAACAACAGCAGCGACGGCAGCTGACAGGGGTGCGGCGCCTCGCAACGGGGCGCCGCACCCCTGCCCCTGCCGTGTAGCCGCACGCCACCGAACCCCGCCCCACGCCTTGGACGACCCGACATCGAGGTGAGCACATGACAGATACAACCCTGCTTCCACCGCTACGCGCCCATCAGACCGACGCGGTCACCAGCACGGTGCGCGAGCTCACGCCACTCCCCCACACTCCGCTGCCGCCCGCCGGTCTGCGCGCTCAGGTCATCATGGCCACGGGCAGCGGCAAGACTCTCGTGGCCGTGCACACTGCCGACCAGGTCGGCGGCGACCGCGTCCTGGTCCTGGTTCCCTCCCTGGACCTCCTGGACCAGACCGCCCGCGCCTGGCGGGACGGTGGCCGCACCGGAGCCTTCGTCGGGGTCTCCTCCCTCGACTCCTACGAGACCGGCTTCCCGCACACCACCGATCCGCACGCTCTGGTGCAGCTCACCGCGCACGGCCGCGTCACCGTCTTCGCAACGTACGCCTCCCTCGGCAACGGGATCCTGGAGGTCGCGCACGACGCGGGCCTGCCCCCGTGGGGCCTGATCGTGTTGGACGAGGCTCACCGCACCAGCGGACGGGCAGGCAAGCCCTGGGCGGTCGTCCACGACAACTCGCGGATCCCGGCCGCCGCGCGCCTCTACATGACCGCCACCCCCCGCATCTGGGCCGCGGGCGACGGCGATGAGGAGGACGGCGAGCTCGTCGCCTCCATGACCGACGACCCCGACGGCCTCTTCGGCCGCGTCGCCTATCGCCTGCCGCTGGAGACCGCGATCGAGCAGGGCATCGTCGCGCCGTACCAGGTCGTGGTCGTGGACGTTCAGGACCACGAGCTCAACGCGGCGATGCTGGCTGCCGACGAGGGCTCCGACGTGGTCCGCGGCCTGCGGCTCGGCGCGCTCCAGGCGGCCACCCTCAAGGCCGCCGAGCAGGAGGGCCTGCGCAGGGTGCTCTCCTTCCACCAGCGGGTGTCCGAGGCGGAGGCCTTCGCCGCCGGCCTGCCCGACAAGGCCCGCGACCTCGACCAGGGCGGCGACCCGGTGCCCTCCGGCGACGCTGCCGTGTGGGCGCGGTGGCTGCACGGCGAGCACAAGCCGGCCTACCGGCGCCGCGTCCTGACCCAGTTCGCGGCCGGTCTCACCGACAGCGGGCAGGACGCGCGGCTCTCGCTCATCGCCAGCGTGAAGGTCCTCGGTGAAGGCGTCGACACCCGGGCCTGCGACGGCGTGATTTTCTGCGACGTCCGCGGCTCGATGCCCGACCTGGTCCAGGCGGTCGGCCGCGCGCTGCGCATGCACCCCGGCGAAGGCAAGATCGCCACCCTCGTAGTGCCGGCCTTCCTCGGCACCGGCGAGACCCCCGAGACCATGCTGACCTCCCCCGCATACGCAGGTCTCGCCAAGCTCCTCGCCGCGCTGCGGGCCCACGACACACGGATCGAGCAGCTGGCCAGCCCGGGGACAACAGCCCCCGCTCGCCCCGGCGACCCCAGCCTCGCGCCCGGCGGGCAGGACGGCTCCCCGGACGAGGAGCAGACCAGCGAAAGCGTGCCCGCCCGCGAAATCCTGCGGTTCTCCCGGCCGCGCGACGCGAACCAGCTAGCCAGCTTCGTCCAGCTGCGAGTTCTCAACCCCGAGCGAGTGCAGTGGCGTCGCGGCATCCAGGCCGCCCAGCGCTACCTCGCCGAGCACGACGACCTCCGCGTCCCGTACGGCTTCCGGACCCCCGACGACTGGTCCCCCGCCGACTTCCCGCTCGGAGTCTGGATCGCCGACTGCCGCCGCCACTACAAGGCCGGCGCCCTCGACGGCGACCGGATCGTGCAGCTGGAGAAGCTCGGCATGCTCTGGAACCTCTTCGACGCCCGCTTCGACGAGGGGCTTGCCGCGGCCGCCGCCTGGGCCGCCGAGTCCGGCGTCGGCCTGGCCGCACCCGTGGACGTCGACCTCGACGGGTACCCCATCGGCCGCTGGCTCAAGAACCAGCGCGCGGCCGCCCGAAGGATGAAGGCGCCGCTCTCCCCCGAGCGCCGCACGGCCCTCGCGGAGATCGACCCGGACTGGTGCCCCGAGTGGAGCATCGACTGGCAGCGGGCCTTCCGCCTCGCCCACCGACACGTGAGCGCCGGCGGTGCGCTCCCGAACGGTCCCGGCATCCTCGTCAGGGACGGCGAGGACCTCGGCCGCTGGGCCGCCGCGCAGCGCCAGGGATTCGGGAAGCTGTCAAGGGAGCAACAGGCGATGCTCGCCACGGTCGGCATCACGCAGGCCGCCGCGCCCGCCAAGCGGACCCGCGGGGAGATGTGGGCGCACAACCTGCGAGCGGCTGCCCAGTACCGCGCCCGCGTCGGGAACCTCGACGTAGCGCGCAGCCACACCGAGGAGGTCGACGGCGAGGCCGTGCGGCTCGGGGCATGGATCAGCCAGCAGCGTGTCAAGGCCGGCAAGTTGTCGGTCCAGCGGGTCGAGGAACTGTCGGCCCTGGGCATGCGCTGGTCGTAGAGCAGAGCAGCGTCCGGCCGTCACGCGCGGCCGTAGAGAGTGGGCGGGGGGGCCCCGCGGGGGGGCCGCCCCCACACGGGGTTGGCGCCCCAAAACAG
>NZ_JBEXNN010000031.1:0-65374 GCF_040611115.1 Streptomyces sp. NPDC003038 | reverse complement strand
GTCAGACCCCCACCCTGCGGATACCTCATACCTACGGCATACCGCGACGATCACGAACCGTCAGCCCCTACGACAAGACGACTTCAAGGTCAGTAGTCACCGCACCCTCACCACCGTGTTCGACGGATGAGCTCCACTGAGCTCCACCTGTCCTGCCCCACCCGCCCTCAGCTCCGGCGCAACAGCGGATGGTCGTGCCGCCTACCTCGCCGACCCCTTGGCCGGCGCACTCGGCCCTCCCCGAGACCTCCATTCGGGCCATGACGCAGTGTCACGGACCGGATCCGGTCGATTCGGACCCGGCCTGTGACAGGTTGATCACCGAGCCAAGCAGGAGCGGAGGCGTCGGCGCCTTGATGACTGGAACCGAACGTGGTGTCCGCGCGGCGGCGATCGCCGTAGCCCTCGCCGCGACTCTGGCCGCGGCGGTGGCCTGCCAGGGGGGTGCCGGCGGAGGAGGCAGCCCGACGGGTAAACCCACCGTGCCGACGGCGGCGAGCACGCTGGCGGAGCTCTTTCCCCGTAGTCGAGGCGGGTCCGGCGGGGGCCGGGGGTCAGTGCGGATTCCGACGGCGCAAGTGGGTGATCCCGCCGGCGGAACGGTGGAGATCGTGAATGAGAACGACGAGCCCATGACCGTCCACCACGTGGCCGCGAGTTCCGACAGCGGCCAGATGTCGGTCGCCGAGGACAACTGCTCCGGCGTCACGCTGCCGCCCGGAGGTTCGTGTGGCATCAAGGTCGAGCACCTTGCCGAGCAGCCGGGGCGGTTCACCGGCGAGCTGGCCGTCGACACCTCGCTGGGAGACACGTTCCACGCGTCCGTCACCGGTGAGGCGGTCGGCGCGGTGCCCGCTCCGTCCACCAACGGGTCCGTGACCCCGGAAACCACGACTCCGGAGCCCACTACTCCGGAGCCCACGACCTCGGAACCGACGACTCCGGTGCCCGACACCACCGGGCCCCCGACGGTCACGGCGCAACCCTCGTACACGCCGCCCGCGACATGAGCGCCCCGCTCACAAAGGACTCACGACGACACGGATGCTGTCGTCGTCAGGCACGACGACCGTCACCGGGCTGGACTGCCATTGGTGGGAGACGAGATAGAAGCGTGCCGACGACTTCGCGAGAATGACGAATCCGGTGTACCGAAAGCGATAGGGCCCCTTACGGCTGCCCATGTCCCGGAGAGCGACGCCCGGAACATCCACGACGATCGGCACGCGTGAATAGACCGCCACCCCCGGACTGCCCTCGAAGCCCCCGCTCGCGTCGCTTTGGGCATCGCTCTGGCCCGCCATCGTCGCGTACCGGGCGGCATCGAAGAACAGGCTCATCGTCAGCACCCCCATGAGCAAGGCCTCGGCCATGAGCAGCAGCCGCTTGGTGGCGGGAGCACTCCGGTCCGGGTCGGCGCCGTCGCGCCCCCAGCGCAGCCGAAGGGCGAAGATCGCCAGCGTGGCCCCCAGAGCCACCACGAGCGACGGCAGGAGCTGGCGGGGGACTCCTTGCGGGACCAGCCTGAGCCCTTCCCTGGCCCAGTGCGGTTCGAGGAAGACCGGGAATCCGAGCGCCACCATGAGCAGGCCGACGCCCAGAATCCAACGGGCCGCCGTGCGGCGTCGGCGATCGTTCCCGGGGCCGGCCAGCACCCGTCTGACCTGGACGAACAGCAGCAGGAGGACGATCCCGGTGATCAGCAGGATCCAGACTGGCAGGAAGATCGCGGGTGGGCTCTTGGCCAGGTAGCCCTGAACGGACAGCTGGAGGTCGCTCGACGGCACGCCGAACCAGGAGTAGTAGGCGTCGGTGTAGCTGCTGCCGAAGTAGTACAGCAGGCCGAGGACGACGGTCCCCGGGGCCGCCACGTAGGCGGCCTTGTCCAGGAACGTCGACTTCGGGGCCGGCGGCCGGGACGGCTTCGCTTGTGGCGCGCGAAGGTGCGGCCGCCCGGGCCGCCGCGGCCGCCGTCCACTTTCACCGGGGCCGGCGGTCGAGGACGGAGGCGGTACCGGCATGGCCTCAGCGTGATCGACCGCGGACGGAGCCGCACGCGGAGCGGCACCACTCGGCTGACAGCCGCCCCGGTGCGCATCCCCTACTCCCAGGGAACGTCCGGCGCGCGGTGGAAATTGACGTCCTGGGCATCCAGCCGGGGGCCCTGGGCCGCCAGCCGCTCCCGGTACGACGCCCAGCTCAGGGCGCTCGCCGGGGACCACCCCAGCTCTGCCAGCCCCAGCACCCGCGGGAAGGCCATGTACTCCAGGTCCCCGCGCTTCGCGATCGTCTCCGTCCACAGCGGCGCCTCCACGCCCAGCACGGAGGCCTCGGGGACACCGGACAGGTAGGAACCCGGGTTCCAGTCGTACGCCCTGCGCACCGGGACGAAGCCCGCCCACGACAGTCCGGGCTCCGTCTTCTCGTCGTACTTCATGTCCAGGTAGAGCCGGTCCGCGGGCGACAGGATCACCGGGTGCCCCGCCTTCGCCGCCGCGGCCACCGCCGCCTTCTCCGCGGCCGGTGTCCGGTCGTGCCCCCAGTACTGGAGCACCGCCCCCGGCGCCGGCCGCGCCGCCGCCAGCTGGTGCCAGGCCACGACCGTCTTTCCGTACCGCCCCACCACCGCCTGCGCCCGGTCCATGAAGGCCGCGTAGTCGGCGGCGGGCGTCGCGTGCGCCTCGTCGCCGCCGATGTGCAGGTAGCGGCCCGGCGTCAGCTCGGCGAGCTCGCGGAGCACGTCGTCGATGAACTCGTACGTCCGCTCCTTGCCGACGCACAGCGAGCTGAAGCCCACCTTGGTCCCGGTGTAGCGCTCGGGCGCCTTCCCGTCGCAGTTCAGCTCCGCGTACGAGGCCAGCGCGGCGTTCACGTGCCCCGGCATGTCGATCTCCGGGACCACGTCCACGTACCGCTTCCCCGCGTACGCCACGAGTTCCCGGTAGTCGTCCTTGGTCCAGTACCCGCCCGGTCCGCCGCCGACCTCACTGGCGCCCCCGTACTCCGCGAGCCGTGGCCAGGAGTCGATCGCGAGGCGCCAGCCCTGGTCGTCGGTCAGGTGCAGGTGCAGCGTGTTGATCTTGTACTGGGCGAGCTGGTCGACGTACCTCTTCACCTGCTCCACGGTGAAGAAGTGCCGCGCGATGTCGAGCATCGCCCCCCGGTAGGCGAATCTCGGCGCGTCGGTGACGGTCCCGCCCGGCACCGTCCCCGGCCCGGCCTGGGGCACCAGCTGCCGCAGCGTCTGACCCGCGTGGAACAGCCCGGCCGGTGTCCGCGCGGTCAGGGTGATCCCGTCCGGACGGGACTCCAGCCGGTAGCCCTCCTTCCCCACCCCCTCGGCCTCCTCGTCGATCCGGAGCCGGATCCCGTCCCCCTGCTCCCCGTCGACCACGGGCAGCGGCAGCCCGCTCGGGCCACGCAGCTGCTCCGCGAGGAGCTCGCCGACCTGGCGGACCTCCTCGTCCGATCCCGGGCCGGTACGGATGACCGTGCCGGCCCCGAAGGAGTACCCGGGACCTTCGGTGCGGGCGGAGGCCGGCGCCGGCAGGAGCCGTTCGTAGGGGGCCAGGGCGGCGGGGCGCGCGTCGCCGGGTCTGGCGTCGTCGCCGCGGGCGGCGGTGCAGGCGGTGCCGAAGGCCGGGGCCACGCTGAGGACGAGGAGGGCGCCGAGCGTGCGTCGCAGGACTCTCATGCGCCCAGGTATAGGCCACGTCGCCCCCCGAGGGCGGTGCGAGAATCCCTGGATGGCGGAAATCATCCAGAAGGACGGCACTTGGACCTTCGACGGGGACACGGTGCGCATCGTGCCGGGCCGGGACAAGGGAGTGGGCCTGCTGCGCCAGACCCTGGGGGAAGTGGCCGTACCCCTTCGGGCGGTGGCGGGAATCAGCTTCGAACCGGGCCGCAAGGCGGGCAGGCTGCGGCTGCGGCTGCGTGACGGCGCGGACCCGCTGCTCCAGGTGACGGGCGGGCGGCTGCCGGAGTCCTCGGACCCGTACCGGCTCACCGTGGAGGCGGACCGGAGCGGGGTCGCGGAGTACTTCGTCGACGAGGTCCGCAACGCACTGCTGCTGGAGCAGGTGGAGACGGGGCCGTCCGACACGTACCTGCTGCCGGGCCCCGCCGTGCCGATCACGGTCGGGGCGGGCGACGGGACGGTCTCGTTCGACGGGGACCGGGTGGCCCTGGAGTGGAACTGGAAGACCGAGGAGGCCAAGAGCTCCGGCGGGCCGCGCGGCTTCCGGGTCGCGGACGTGCGGTCGGTGGAGTGGTTCCCGGCGATGGGGCTGGAGAACGGCTGGCTCCGGTTCGTCCTGGCCGGTGCGACGGCCCCGGCTCCGGCGCCCAAGTACGACCCGCACACGGTGGAGCTCTTCGGCTTCAAGAAGGATCCGCTGATGGCGCTGGTCGCGGCGGCCGTGGCGCTGCGGTTGCCCCACCCGGCGGCCGGTCCGGCCGATCCCGCCGATGCCGTCCCCGCCCTGGCCGCGGCGGCGGCGGCGGAACCGGTGCTCGGGATACCGACTCCGGGCACCGCTCCGGACGCGCGGGACTCCGCCGCCGATCACGACGCCCTCCTGCGCCGCCTGCGCGAGCTCGGCGATCTGCACCAGGCGGGCGTCCTCACGGCCGAGGAGTTCACGGCGGCCAAGCAAGCCGTTTTGCGGCATTTCTGACCGGATTAATCCATTCCGCTGGTCCAGACCTTAAAGATCCTGCCCGCAATCGGGCAGGATCTTTGCTTTCGGTGGCCCGAGCCGCCAGTATCTACGGGTGCTCGATCGCCGCCCGTCGCATGACGACCTCATCGACCACCTGGTGCGCAGCACCGCGCTCCAGCGCGGTGAGGCGGCCCGGGTGGTACTCGACGTACTCGCGTACTTCGACGAGACGACGGAGGAGTTCGTCCGCCGCCGCCACCGTGAGCTGCAGTCCGGCGGTGCGGTGAACAACGAGATCTTCGAGCGGATCGCGGCCGAGCTGCCGCACCGCGCCGTGGCGGCTCCGGAGCTGTCGCTCCGACAGCTGCGCCGCATCGTCTACGGCTGAGAGCGGCTGCGGCCGCCGCCGCGACCGGGCACGTGAACCGAACTTCAGGAGGGGCAAACCGTATGTGTGGAATCGTCGGTTACATCGGCAAGCGTGACGTGGCACCGCTGCTGCTGGAAGGCCTGCAGCGACTGGAATACCGCGGATACGACTCCGCGGGCATCGTGGTCAACAGCCCCAAGGCCACGGCCCTGAAGGTCGTCAAGGCCAAGGGCCGGGTCCGCGAACTGGAATCCCGCGTCCCCAAGCGCTTCGCCGGCACGACCGGCATCGCCCACACCCGCTGGGCCACGCACGGCGCCCCCAGCGACATCAACTCGCACCCCCACCTCGACGCCGAGAACAAGGTCGCCGTCGTCCACAACGGCATCGTCGACAACGCCTCCGAGCTGCGCGCCAAGCTGGAGGCCGACGGCGCCGTCTTCGTGTCCGAGACCGACACTGAGGTCCTGGTCCACCTGATCGCCCGCGCCCAGGCCGACACCCTGGAGGAGAAGGTCCGCGAGGCGCTCAAGGTCGTCGACGGCACCTACGGCATCGCCGTCATGCACGCCGACTTCGCCGACCGCATCGTCGTCGCCCGCAACGGCTCCCCCGTCGTGCTGGGCATCGGCGAGAAGGAGATGTTCGTCGCCTCGGACGTCGCCGCGCTGGTCGCCCACACCCGCCAGGTCGTCACCCTCGGGGACGGCGAGATGGCCACCCTGAAGGCCGACGACTTCCGCACCTACACGACGAGCGGCACGACGACCACCGCCACCCCGGAGACCGTGGAGTGGGAGGCCGCCTCGTACGACATGGGCGGCCACGACACCTACATGCACAAGGAGATCTCCGAGCAGCCCGACGCGGTCGACCGCGTGCTGCGCGGCCGGATCGACGACCGCTTCTCCACCGTGCACCTGGGCGGCCTGAACCTGGACCCGCGCGAGGCCCGCTCCATCCGCCGGGTCAAGATCCTGGGCTGCGGCACCTCGTACCACGCGGGCCTCATCGGCGCCGGCCTCATCGAGGGCCTGGCCCGTATCCCCGCCGACGCCGAGCCGGCCTCCGAGTTCCGCTACCGCAACCCGGTCGTGGACCCCGACACCCTCTACATCGCGGTGTCGCAGTCCGGTGAGACGTACGACGTGCTCGCGGCGGTGCAGGAGCTCAAGCGCAAGGGCGCCCGCGTCCTCGGCGTGGTCAACGTGGTCGGCTCCGCGATCGCCCGCGAGGCCGACGGCGGCGTCTACGTGCACGCCGGGCCCGAGGTCTGCGTCGTCTCCACCAAGTGCTTCACCAACACGGTCGTGGCCTTCGCGCTGCTGGCCGTGCACCTGGGCCGGATCCGGGACCTGTCGGTCACCGACGGCAAGCGGATCATCGAGGGCCTGCGCAAGCTGCCGGCGCAGATCCAGGAGATCCTCGAAGGCGAAGAGGACATCAAGCGGCTGGCGGCCGAGTACGCCGAGGCCAAGTCGATGATGTTCATCGGCCGCGTGCGCGGCTACCCGGTGGCGCTGGAGGCCTCCCTCAAGCTGAAGGAGATCTCCTACATCCACGCCGAGGCCTACCCGGCCTCCGAGCTCAAGCACGGCCCGCTCGCGCTCATCGAGCCGGCCATGCCGACCGTCGCGATCGTCCCGGACGACGACCTGCTGGAGAAGAACCGGGCGGCCCTGGAGGAGATCAAGGCCCGCAGCGGCCGGATCCTCGCCGTCGCCCACCGCGAGCAGGAGAAGGCCGACCACACCATCCTCGTGCCCAAGAACGAGGACGAGCTGGACCCGATCCTGATGGGCATTCCGCTCCAGCTGCTGGCGTACCACACCGCCCTGGCCCTGGGCCGGGACATCGACAAGCCGCGCAACCTGGCGAAGTCCGTCACGGTCGAGTAGTCGCCGCCCGCACGTACGCAACGGCCCTCGGGGATCATCCCCCGAGGGCCGTTGCGCATGCGGCCTCAGAGCAGGTGGTCGGCCTTGCCCGCCTTGATGTCCCGGATGAGATCGCGGAGGGCCTCGGCGCTGTCGGTGAGGTACTCGCCCTCCCGCCCCGCGACGGCGATGTAACTGTTCCCGTCCGCGTCCATGCCGAAGCGGTAGCAGTTGTTGCCTTCGGCGCAGAAGGCGTCTTCCCAGTCGATATCGGCCATGGCGGGCTCCTCAGAGTTGGCGGGCGATGTCGTGAATGAAGTCGCGTGAAGCCTTCTCGTCGAGGGCATGCTCATCCATCCAGCGCAGGTGCGCGTCGTATTTCGACAACTGCGCCTCGGCGTGCGTGAATTCCGGCCCGTGGGCCGAATCCAGCTGCACCGTGTCCAACTGTGGTACCGGGCCGTGGGCATAGAGCACCGCGTGCCCGGCGCCGGGAAACGCCCCTGCTTCCACCGTCAGCACGCGCAGCGTGATGTGGGGACGCTCGGACATCAGGCATAGATGTTCCAGTTGGGCCCGCGTCGCGCGGCGCCCGCCGAACTGCATGCGTACAGCCGCCTCGTGGACGTACCCGGCGTACTCGCGGGCGTTCTCGCCTTCCAGAACCTGCTGCCGCAAGAGGCGGTGCGTGACGCGCAACTCGACTTCGGACGTAGGCAAGGGTGGGATGGCCGAGGCGAACACGGCCCGCGCGTACTCGCTCAGGTGCAGGAGGCCCGGCAGGTGCACGGTCTGCATGGTGCGCAGTCGGGTGGCATGCCATTCCAGCTCGGCGACGTCCAGAAGCCCCTGCGGCAGGGAGCCGCGGTACTGCTCCCACCAGCCACGGGTCCGGTTGTCCGCCATGGCGACCACGGCCTCTACGTAGGCCTTGTCGGCGCACTCGTAGTTGCTGGCCAGTATCCGCACTCGCTCGGGTGAGGCGGCGCGAATGCCTGCCTCCATGTTGGACACCTTCGTACGGTCAAGCCCCAACAGTCCGGCCGCGTACTCAGTGGTGGCGTCAGCTGCGTTGCGCAACTTGCGCAGCTCTGCTCCCAGCCGCTTCTGGCGCTCTGTGGGCGTTGCTCTGGTCGGCATGCGGGCCAGTTTGCCGGGCTTCCCGCCCGCCAGTCCATCCGAAGGGGGGCAATTGCCTCCCGTAGGTAGCACCCGTGCCACTCCGTGTCCTACGTTGTGTAACGCAACGCTCACCCACGGGAGTTGAAGCGCACCGGTATGCCCTGCCCATCCGCAGGGCCGGACCGACAGGCCACGGCTCCCCCACCGCAAGGAGTCAGCGATGTCCCGGACCGTCACGACCTGCCAGGCTGCGGAGCCCACCCCTGCCTCGTACGCCCCGCCCTCTCCGTACGCCCTCAGCTACAGCCTCACTCTCCCCGGGGAGCCGTACAGCGCGGCGGTCGCGCGAAGGACGGTCGCGTCGGTACTGCGGACGCACCACCTCGACCCCCTCGTACCGGCCGCCGCCCAGGCCGCCGCCGAACTCATGGCCGCCGGCTGGCACAGCAGCCCGGGTACGGACCTCTACCTCTCCGTCCGTTACCGGGACGACTCGCTCCGCCTGATCGTGTACGACGCACGGCGCGCACGCCCACCCCCGCCTCGCCGCGCTATGCGAGGCGCGCCGCCGCACGAACCTGCGGGTCCTCGCCGCAGTCGTCCGGGACTCGCGGGGCGAGTGGGGGTTCGGCCAGGCCCGCGAACCCGGCGGCGGTACCCGGACCTGGGCCACGCTCCCGTACCGCGTCGACGCGTAGACGCGGAAAGCCCCCGCTGGGAGCGGGGGCTTCCTTCATCCGTCGCGGCCTACGGCCGGCCGACGAGGCGATGGGGGTCATCCAGTGGTCGGGGCCGTCAAGAGGGCCGGTGGGCTCGGGGACCGCGGTGGATCGCCGTCGCGGAGTGATCGGAATGAAACGTCCAGGGGCGTCACCGAAGGCTCCGGTAACGCCCCTGGATGTATCGATCAGCAGAGCTGCGGCAAAGCCGTCGCTCAGCTCGCGGGGACCGCGTCGCGGCGGGAGGCCTTGCCGAGCGCCATGGGCCAGTGCGCCAGTGCCGCCGTGGCCCCGTACCAGGCCAGCAGCCCGGAAACCGCGGCCACCCAGCCGGCGGCCTTGGCCAGCCCACCGCTGTCGGCGAAGGCGCCGATCGCGAGGAGCAGCAGGGAGAGGGTGAACAGGGCGTGGACGCCCTGGCCGAAGAGTCCGCTCGGCGCGCCCAGGGTGAGGGTCAGTGCGAGCAGGGCGAAGAGGACGAGGAACGTTCCGGCGGCGTCTGCCGAAACCTTTCCGTCGGCCCCGGAAGCCCAGGTGAACCAGAAGGCGCCGAGGCCCGCGAACGCCGTGCCGTTGAAGCCGTTGCCGCCGCGGAATTCGAGCATTCCGAGGACGAACAGGGCGATACCGCCGACATACGTCGCGAGCGCCACGGAGTCGGCCGCGCTCACACCGCCGATGATGCCGGTGTGGCCGATACCGAACGCGAGAAGGGTGAGACCCAGGGCTATGTTCCCGAGGGTCGAAGTCGAGGCCGTGCTTCCCGCAGAGACACCATTATCCACGGCGGGCTCCCTTCGATCTGCAGTTGTTTGCTGTGTCCCAGCAGCACTTATCTACCCTTTACAGGGGTGCACAACCGCACAATCGGCGTACAGCCGGTTACGGAATGACAACAACCGGTCGCTGTGCGCGCTTGGCCAGCCGGCCCGCCACCGATCCGAAGATCCGGCCGACGATCCCGTGCGTGGAACCGACGACGATGGCGTCGGCCGAATACTCGCGGCCGACCTCCTCCAGCTCGTGGCAGATGTCACCGCCCCGCTCGACCAGGATCCACGGCACCTCGGCGAGATAGTCCGCACAGGCCAGTTCCAGACCCAGGACCTCGGTGCGGTGGTCGGGCACGTCCACGAAGACGGGGGGCTCGCATCCGGCCCACACCGTGGTGGGCAGCCGGTTGGCCACATGGACGATGATCAGACCGGAGCCGGAGCGGCGTGCCATGCCGATCGCGTACGCGAGGGCGCGCTCGCTGGACGTGGAGCCGTCGAATCCCACAACGACCCCGTGCCGGAAGGCCGGATCGCAGGGAAGGCGTGCCTGTTCCACCGCCCGCAGATCGGCGGCGGACGCGGGGTCGGCGAGCCGTTTGCGCTTGCGGTCCGCGGGTTCGGAGAATTCGTGACCGGCCATGGGTGTCTCGGCGAGGAGGTCCTTGGAGGAAGCAACAGGGGCGAAATCGGCGACGCTGGGTAACGGAGCTCTGTCCAGGAAGCATCTTCCCAGCCCGTACCCCCCAGGGTACGGCGACACCCCTGTCCTGCACAGGGCTTGCCGCCCTTGGAGAGCGTCCCAGGGAGCATGCCGGAGCGAACGCGCCTTGGCAATGGCCGCTGCCCCCTACAGCCAGTGACGAGTCAGGTCGGCGCCACCCGTGCGCGCAGTGACCGAGCCGCGCCGCGGGGCGTTGGTCAGGAGTCCGACCGTCCAGGAAGAGCCCGCAGGGAGCACGCCGTGCCCGGTCATCCGGTTCACCCCGTCCAGCCAGCTCAGCCGACGCAGCCCGTCCGGTACACCGACACGACGCCGCATTTCACCCCCTCCCCTCTTCACTCGTCCGTGCACCCCGGCAGACGCCCCCATGACGACCCCGCGGGTGACGTGGTGCGCTGGGCGGCCTTCAGCTGCCTGCTCGTCCCGGTGGTCCTCGTCGTCTACGGGACCTCCTTCGGCGGAGCCGCCGTCGCGACCCTCGGCCTGGTCGCCGTCACGGCCGTCTGCCGGGCGATGCTGCGCTACTCGGAGAAGACGGAACGGGCCGCGGCCCGCGTCCTCGCGGAGGAGCGGCTTCCGTCCGCCCACCGCGGCCGGCACTCGCGCGGTGGGAGCGGGGCCCACCGCGGCTGCCACGGCTCGGACTCCCCGCCCCCTCACGACTGACCGATTCGCACACCCACACCCGCACGTTTTCAGCCAACTTCCCGGCAGGGCGCCCCCCTTGCCGGAATGTCCGGCCGACCCCGCTACCACCAGTGACGACAGCGCCCCGGGTGCTCACTGACCCTATGGGTACTGGCCACGGCCGGACGGCACGGTTCCCACCCAAGTAGCGGAGTGGAACGCTTCCTGATCGAATGCTTTTCGCCAAGTTGCCAAGTCGACATAGCGCTGCGTGCTGAACTTGTCACGCCGACACCACGGGACGCAGTAGATTCGATCATGTATTTACGGCGGGGGATCCACGTGCAAGGCCGAGGGGAAACGTGCAGGTGCGACCAGACCAAGGAGTCGCGACACCCAAGGGGGGCTTAGCGCCATGAGCCAGGATTCCACCACCGTCGTCGCAGACGCCGGCCGGAAGCTCGCGGGGCGTCGCCGCAGGGAGATCGTCGCGGTGCTGCTCTTCAGCGGCGGACCGATCTTCGAGAGCTCCATTCCACTTTCCGTGTTCGGCATTGACCGGCAGGACGCGGGAGTTCCACGCTATCGACTACTCGTTTGCGCCGGTGAGGACGGTCCGCTCAGGACCACCGGCGGACTCGAACTGACCGCGCCGTACGGGTTGGAGGCGATCGCCCGCGCCGGCACGGTCGTCGTGCCCGCCTGGCGCTCCATCACCTCACCGCCGCCGCCCGAGGCGCTCGACGCACTGCGTCTGGCGCACGAGGAGGGGGCCCGGATCGTCGGACTGTGCACGGGAGCCTTCGTGCTCGCCGCCGCCGGTCTGCTGGACGGCCGGCCCGCGACGACGCACTGGATGTACGCGCCGACGCTGGCCAAGCGGTACCCGTCCGTCCACGTCGATCCGCGCGAACTGTTCGTCGACGACGGCGATGTGCTCACGTCCGCGGGCACGGCGGCCGGAATCGACCTGTGCCTGCATATCGTGCGCACGGACCACGGCAGTGAGGCGGCCGGCGCTCTGGCCCGCCGGCTCGTCGTGCCACCGCGCCGCACGGGCGGCCAGGAGCGCTATCTCGACCGGTCGCTGCCGGAGGAGATCGGCGCCGACCCGCTGGCCGAGGTCGTCGCCTGGGCGCTGGAACACCTCCACGAGCAGTTCGACGTGGAGACGCTGGCCGCCCGCGCCTACATGAGCAGGCGCACCTTCGACCGGCGGTTCCGCTCCCTGACCGGCAGCGCGCCGCTGCAGTGGCTGATCACCCAGCGGGTGCTCCAGGCACAGCGGCTGCTGGAAACCTCCGACTACTCGGTCGACGAGGTCGCCGGGCGCTGCGGGTTCCGCTCGCCGGTCGCCCTGCGCGGGCACTTCCGGCGGCAGCTGGGGTCCTCCCCGGCGGCCTACCGCTCGGCCTACCGGGCACGCCGGCCTCAGGCCGACGTGGCGCAGGTGGCTCAGCTCTCGGACGGTCCCGTTCCGCACCAGCGCACGCCGCAGCCCCAGCGGGCGGCCGCCGCCCTGGCCGCTGCGGGCCCGACCGTGACGGAGCTGTACGCCCCGGGCCGGGTGCTGCGCGAACACGCCTAGTCACGCCTGACCCGCACAACGGGTACGGAACGCGAAGGTCCCCCATCGGTCACCGCCGGTGGGGGACCTTCCGCGTATGCGTCCGCTCCTTGGGGACCGCATAAGGTGGGACACATGAACGATCGCATGGTGTGGATCGACTGCGAGATGACCGGGCTCTCGTTGACGGACGACGCACTTATCGAGGTGGCCGCACTGGTCACCGACTCGGAGCTCAACGTGCTCGGCGAAGGCGTGGACATCGTGATCCGCCCGCCGGACGCCGCCCTGGAAACCATGCCCGACGTGGTGCGCGCGATGCACACCGCCTCCGGGCTGCTCGACGAGCTGCCCGGCGGGACCACCCTCGCGGACGCCGAGGCCCAGGTCCTGGCGTACGTACGCAAGCACGTCAAGGAACCGGGCAAGGCCCCGCTCTGCGGAAACTCGGTCGGCACCGACCGCGGGTTCCTGCTGCGTGACATGGGCGCGCTCGAGTCCTACATGCACTACCGGATCGTGGACGTGTCCTCGATCAAGGAGCTGGCGCGGCGCTGGTACCCGCGGGCGTACTTCAACAGCCCCACGAAGAACGGCAACCACCGGGCGCTCGCGGACATCAAGGAGTCCATCGCCGAGCTGCGCTACTACCGGGAGGCGGTCTTCGTGCCGCAGCCCGGCCCCGACTCGGACACGGCGCGGGCCATCGCCGCCAAGTACGTCCTGCCCGGCGAGTAGGACCGGGCGGCGTCTTCCGGAGGCCGGGCACGGGGAAAGAGGGGAGCGAGCACCCTCCCGGACCCTGTACCCTTTTCTTCGGCCGGTCGGTTTCTCCGACCGGACATGGTGGGTGTAGCTCAGTTGGTAGAGCACCTGGTTGTGGTCCAGGTGGCCGCGGGTTCAAGTCCCGTCACTCACCCTGCGAGAGGGCCCCGGTACGCGAAAGCGGACCGGGGCCCTCTGCGTTGTACCGCCGGGGCCCCTCGGCGTTGTCCCGGGAGGCCGCAGCCGGACGACGTGGGGCCCGGGCCGGCCCCGGGGTGGCCCGGATCGGCCGTAGGAGGGGCCGGGTCGGCCGCAGGAGGGGCTGGGTCAGGACGATTCCCGGACCACCAGCCTGTTCGGCAGGACGACGGCGACTTCGCCCGCCTCCCCCGAGATGCGCTCCAACAGCATGCGCGCCATCGTGCGGCCCATCTCCTCGACCGGCTGCCGGACGCTGGTCAGCGGCGGGTCCATGTGCTGGGCCAGCACCGAGTCGTCGAAGCCGACCAGCGCCACGTCCTGGGGAATCCGGCGTCCGGCGGCGCGCAGCTCCCGCCGGGCGCCCGCCGCCATGACGTCCGAGGCGGCGAAGACCGCGTCGAGCGCGGGGCGTCGCTCCAGCAGCTCCCGCATGGCCCGGCGGCCGCCGTCCTCGGTGAAGTCGCCGACCGAGATCAGCAGCTCGTCGACGGGGTGTCCGGCATCGGTGAGGGCCTGACGGTAGCCGTCCAGGCGGCACTGGGCCCCGTACACGTCCAGCGGGCCGGTGATCGTCGCTATCGAGCGGCGGCCCCGCTGGAGGAGGTGGCGTACGGCCTCGGCCGCGCCGGCCAGGTTGCCGGAGTCCACGTACGGCAACGTCTCCGCGGCCGAGCGGCGGCCGCTGATCACGGCCGGGATGCCGAGCTCGGCGAGCAGCTCCGGCAGCGGATCCCCGGCGTGGACGGAGACCAGCAGCACCCCGTCGACGCGGTGCCCGGACAGGTACTGGGCCAGGCGCCGGCGCTCGCGGTCGCTGCCGGCGAGGGTGAGCACGAGCTGGATGTCGGTGTCGGCGAGGGTGGCGCCGACCCCGCGCACCACGTCGGAGAAGTACGGCTCGGCGAAGAAGCGGGCCTCGGGCTCGGGGATCACGAGGGCGATGGCGTCGGTACGGTTGGCGGCGAGGGCCCGGGCCGCGCGGTTGGGCACGTACCCCAGCTCGGCGACGGCTGCCTCGACGACGGTCCTGGTGTGCTCGCTGACCTTGGAGGAACCGTTGATCACCCGGGAGACCGTGCCGCGGCCGACACCGGCGCGCGCCGCGACCTCCTCCAGCGTCGGCCGTCCCCCGCTACGCCCATGCCCGTTCATGGTTTCCTCCCGGTTGTGAATCTACCTCTTGACGGCTGTGGGAGCGCTCCCACACTGTGTCACACGACACCCGGCAGGTTTCGTCCTTCAGGGAGGATGCACATGCGAGCTCAGGCCCGAACCCGAAGAACCCTCGTCACCCTGGGCGCCGCGGTCACCGCGGCGGCCCTGCTGCTGACCGGATGCGCGCAGGATCCGGCACCGAGCCCCGAGGGGAGCAGCTCCGCGGGCGGCGGAAAGGCGAAGACCACCCTCACCGTCGGGGTGTTCGGGGCCTTCGGTCTCCAGGAGGCCGGCCTCTACGACGAGTACATGGCGCAAAACCCGGGGATCAAGATCGATCAGACCTCCATAGAACGCAACGAGAACTACTACCCCCAGCTCCTCACCCACCTGGGCACCGGCAGCGGGCTCGCCGACATCCAGGCCGTCGAGGTCAACAACATCGCCGAGATCACCGCCACCCAGGCCGACAAGCTGGTGGACCTCGGCAAGGCCCCGGGCGTGGACAAGGCGGCCTACCTGCCCTGGAAGTGGGCCCAGGGCACGGCGAGCGCGGCGAAGGGCGGTGCCACGGTCGGTCTCGGCACCGACATCGGGCCGCAGGGGATCTGCTACCGCAAGGACCTCTTCGAGGCGGCCGGGCTGCCCACCGACCGGACGGCGGTCGGCGCGCTGTGGGCGGGCGACTGGAACAAGTACCTCGAGGCGGGCAAGGCCTACCAGGCCAAGGCAGGAGCCGGAAGGGCCTTCGTGGACTCGGCGTCGGGCGTGATGGCGGCGGTGACCGGAAGCAGCGGCCAGCGCTTCTACGACGACCAGGGCAAGATCGTCTACAAGACCAACCCGGCGGTGCGCAGCGCCTTCGACACGGCGGCGCAATTCGCCACCGAAGGGCTCAGCGCCAAGCTCCAGCAGTTCACCCCGGCCTGGGACCAGGGCTTCGCCAACGGCGCCTTCGCGACGGTCTCCTGCCCGGCCTGGATGCTCGGCTACATCCAGGACAAGGCGGGCCCGGCCGGCAAGGACAAGTGGGACGTGGCCCAGGCGCCGAAGCCGAGCAACTGGGGCGGCTCCTTCCTGATCGTGCCGAAGGCGGGCAAGCACACCGAGGAGGCCGCGAAGCTGGCCGCCTGGCTGACGGCGCCGGCGCAGCAGGCCCGGCTGTTCGAGAAGCGGGGCAGTTTCCCGAGCGCGAGTGCCGCGTACAAGCTGCCGGCGGTGTCGGGCGCGCAGCACGCGTACTTCGGCGGCGCACCGATCGGCGAGATCTTCTCGCGGGCGGCGGAGGGCGTGCCGGTGACGGTGCTCGGGCCCAAGGACCTGGTGATCGCGCAGAACCTGGCGGACATCGGGATGCTCCAGGTCGACCAGAAGGGCCGGACGCCGCAGGAGGGCTGGGAGGCCGCGGTGAAGGCCATCGACAACGCGCTGGACCAGTGAGGCGATGACGACCGACGAAACCACTGTCCTCTCCCCCTCCTCCCCCCGCCCGGTGCGGGGGGAGGAGGGGAAGGGGGCCGGGGGCGGCGCCCAGGGCACTGGCCGGAGCCAGGTGTGGCGCTCGCGCCGCTACCGGTGGGACCTGCGCGGGAGCCCGTACGCCTTCGTGGCGCCCTTCTTCCTCTTCTTCGCCGCCTTCGGGCTGTTCCCGCTGCTGTACACGGGGTGGGCGGCGCTGCACCAGGTCGAGCTGACCGACCCGGACAGCATGACGTGGGTGGGGCTGAGGAACTTCACGCGGCTGTGGAACGACGAATTCTTCTGGAACGCGCTGCGCAACACCGTCACCATCGGGCTGCTGTCCACGGTGCCGCAGCTGGCGATCGCCCTCGGCCTGGCCCACCTGCTCAACTACAAGCTGCGCGGCTCCGCGTTCTTCCGGGTCGCGGTGCTGACGCCGTACGCGACCTCGGTGGCGGCCGCCACGCTCGTCTTCGTGCTGCTCTTCGGCCGGGACTACGGGATGGTCAACTGGGCGCTCTCGGTCGTCGGTTTCGATGCCGTGGACTGGCAGAACGACACCTTCGCCTCCCAGCTGGCGGTCTCCACCATCGTGATCTGGAGGTGGACCGGCTACAACGCGCTGATCTACCTGGCGGCCATGCAGGCCGTGCCGAACGAGCTGTACGAGTCGGCCGCGCTGGACGGGGCCTCGCGCCTGCAGCAGTTCATCCATGTGACGGTGCCCTCGCTGCGGCCGACGATCTTCTTCACCTGTGTCGTGTCGACGATCGGGGCGACCCAGCTGTTCGGCGAGCCGCTGCTGTTCAACGGCGGGGCGGGCGCGACGGGCGGTTCGGACCACCAGTTCCAGACGCTCGGGCTGTATCTGTACGAGCAGGGCTGGGTGAACCTGCACCTCGGGCGGGCCTCGGCGATCGCCTGGGCGATGTTCCTGATCCTGCTCCTGATCGCCGGTGCGGCACGACTGCTCCAGGCATGGGGCCGGGGCCGTGAGCAGAGCCGGGCACGCGGTGGCGGGCGGGATCGGGCTCGGGGCCGAGGTCTGGGCCGGGGTCGGGGTCGGGTGCCGGGTCTGGGACCGAGCACGGCACAGGGACGGAAGGCTTCGCGATGAGATCACTGCGCGCGGGCAGGCTGACGTACGTCGTCCTCGCCCTCTTCACGGCCGGATCGCTCTTCCCCCTGGTGTGGACGGCTATCGCGGCCTCCCGCACCAGCACGCGCCTGGCCCAGACCCCGCCGCCCTTCTGGTTCGGCGGGAACCTCGGCCGCAACCTCCAGATCGCCTGGACCGACGCCAACATGGGCACGGCCCTGCTGAACACCGTGATCGTCGCGGGTACGGTCGCCGCCGGCACGGTGGTCTTGTCCACCCTGGCGGGCTTCGCCTTCGCCAAACTCCGCTTCCGCGGACGCCGGCTGCTGCTGTCGCTGGTGGTCGGGACGATGCTGATCCCGCCGCAGCTGAGCGTCGTCCCGCTGTACATGCTGATCGCGCAACTGTCCTGGACCGACCGGCTCCAAGCGGTGATCCTGCCGACCCTGGTCTCCGCCTTCGGGGTGTTCTTCATGCGGCAGTACCTGGCACAGGCACTGCCGATGGAGCTGGTGGAGGCGGCGCGCACGGACGGGGCGAGCTCGCTGCGGATCGTGTGGCACGTGGTGTTCCCGGCGGCCAGGCCGGCGATGGCGGTGCTGGCCATGCTGACCTTCGTCATGGCCTGGAACGACTTCTTCTGGCCGATCGTCGCGCTGACCCAGAACGGCAGCCCGACGGTGCAGGTGGCCTTGACGGGGCTGGGCCGGGGATACATCCCCGACCAGTCCGTGATCATGGCGGGTGCGCTGCTGGGCACGCTCCCGCTGCTTGTTGTGTTCCTCGTCTTCGGCCGCCAGATCGTGGGCGGCATCATGCAGGGAGCGGTCAAAGGATGACGGATACGGACATGCGCCCGGGCTCCGGTACGGACACGGGCATGCGCTTCCCAGAGGGTTTCCTCTGGGGTGCGGCCACGGCCGCCTTCCAGATCGAGGGGGGCGCCGACCAGCGCGGGCCGTCCATCTGGGACACCTTCTGCCGGACACCGGGCAAGGTGCACGGCGGTGACACGGGTGACGTGGCGGTGGACCACCACCGGCTGTGGCGGGAGGACGTCCGGCTGATGGCCGAGCTGGGGCTCGGCGCGTACCGGTTCTCGGTATCGTGGCCGCGCGTGCTCTCCGGCGGGATCGGCTTCTACGACGCGCTCGTCGACGAGCTGCTCTCGCACGGGATCCAGCCCTGCGTGACCCTGTACCACTGGGACCTGCCGCAGGAGTTGGAGAGCGCGGGCGGCTGGCCCGAGCGGGAGACGGCCTACGCCTTCGCCGAGTACGCGGCGACCGTGTCCGGCGCCCTCGCGGACCGGGTGGGGCTCTGGACCACCCTCAACGAACCCTGGTGCAGCGCCTTCCTCGGCTACGCCTCCGGGGTCCACGCCCCCGGCCGCACCTCCCCCGCCGACGCGCTGCGCGCCGCCCACCACCTCAACCTGGCCCACGGCCTGGCCGCCTCCGCCCTGCCCACCTCGGTCCGGGTCGGCATCGCGCTCAACCCCAGCGCGGTGCGGCCACTGACCGACTCGGCCGCCGATCTGGACGCGCAGCGCCGCATCGACGCCCTGGCCAACCGGATCTTCACGGGGCCGCTGCTCCACGGGGCCTACCCGCGGGATCTGCTGGCGGACACCGCTGCCCTGACCGACTGGTCTTTCGTACGGCCCGGCGACGAGGCCCTGATCCACCAGCCGCTCGACTTCCTCGGCGTGAACTACTACACCCCGGCGGTGGTCTCGGCGGCTCCCGGCGGGGACGGTCCCCGCGCCGACGGCCACGGGGCCACGGCTCACTCCCCCTGGCCGGCGGCGGACT
This sequence comes from Streptomyces sp. NPDC003038, assembly GCF_040611115.1. Classification (NCBI taxonomy): domain Bacteria; kingdom Bacillati; phylum Actinomycetota; class Actinomycetes; order Kitasatosporales; family Streptomycetaceae; genus Streptomyces; species Streptomyces sp. NPDC003038. The sequence continues at coordinate 46,436 of NZ_JBEXNN010000031.1, read as the reverse complement.
CGGTCGCCTTCCATCAACCTCCGGGTGAGCGAACCGACATGAACTGGTCGATCGACCCGACCGGCCTCTACGACCTGCTGATGCGCTTCACCCGCGAGGCGCCCAACCTGCCCCTGCTGGTCACCGAGAACGGCGCGGCCTATGCCCCGGACGTGCACGACCCTTTGCGCATCGCCTACCTGGAGTCCCATCTGGCCGCGATCCACCGCGCGGTGGCGGACGGCGCCCCGGTCGAGGGTTACTTCCTCTGGTCCCTGATGGACAACTTCGAATGGTCCTACGGCTACAGCAAGCGCTTCGGCATCGTCCACGTGGACTACGAGACCCAGAGCCGCACCCCGCGCTCCAGTGCCCACTGGTACGCGCGGCTGGCCCGGACGGGAGTCTTGTAACCCGTAGGGAGAGGCGCGGGTGTGGTGCAGCCCATGGGGTAGTGCTCGGACCTGTGCGTGGCCCCGGTCTGGAAGGCCGGTGGCCACACCCCCTCCCGCACCCCGGGGACGCACGCCCCGGGCGGCGAGGAGGGCGGAGAGGCCGCGGGCGACGGCGCCGCGAGCGCCGGTGACGAGGATCGACATGGCAGCTTCCTGTTCCTGGATTCCGGATAGAGTGGATACGTGGCACAGATTCTGCATGACACACTCTCTGTGTCACACAGGTAAATCTGGAGCATGGAGAAGCCGATGTCAACCGATTCCCCTCGTACGGGTGATGAGTGGAGCCGCGCCGAGCTGCTCGCGCGCGTCGTCACCGAGAGCCAGCGGCACCACGCCGACTACTCGCTCTTCAACCAGGCCCTGGCCGACCACGTCGGCCTGCACCCCACCGACATGCAGTGCATCGCCCTCCTCGACAGGGAGCCCGCCCCCGTCAGCACCGGCGACATCGCCCGGCTCACCGGCCTGACCTCCGGCTCCGCCACCCGCCTCGTCGACCGCCTGGTCAAGGCCGGCATCGTCGAGCGGCACACGGACCCGAACGACCGCCGCCGTTCCCTCGTCTCCCTCGCACCCGAGGCCCGCGAGCGCGTCGACGCGGCCTGGGACACCCCCGGCCGTGCCTTCGGCGCCGTACTGGAGGACTACTCCGACACCGAACTCGCCGTCATCGCCGACTACCTGCACCGCGCAGCCGAGGTCGGGCGGGCCCAGGCCAAGCGGTTGACCTCGGGCGACACCGGCTGACCGGTCTGTCCAGCCACTGAACAGGGGCTTTCAGAAGGGGGGCCTGCGGCGCTACGGTCCCGCACAACGGGCCATGACGCGCGCCGGAGAAACGGGAGGGTCGGCGTGCGGATGGAGGTTGTCCGTGACCCGGTCCACGCCCGTTTCCACGCCCGCGAACGCAAACGCGTCCGCGAACGAGTCCACGAACGAGCCCGCGAACGCGTCCGCATCCACACCCCCCGGCTTCCGCGGGGTGTTCGCACTCGGCGGTACCGCTCTGCCGCTCTACGCGTTCCTCGCGCGGCTGCCCGCCGCGCTGTGCCCCATCGGAACGCTCCTGCTCATCAATGAACGCGACGGCATCGGCGACGCCGGCGCCGTCGCCGCCGCCCTCTGGCTCGGCCAGGCCCTCGGCGGCCCCGTCATCGGCCGTTACGCCGACCGGCGCGGCCACCGCCCCGTGCTGCTCGTCGCCTGCGCCGCGAACGCCGCCGTCCTCGCCGCCCTCGTCGCGGCCGTCCTGGGCGGCCTGCCGCTGGCCGCCCGGATGGTCCTCGCCGTCGCGGCGGGGCTGACCGTCCCGCAGGTCGGGCCACTGGCCCGGGCGCGGTGGGCGCGGCTGGCCGGCGACGACAAGAGACTGCTCGGCTCCGCCCTGTCCTTCGACACCACCCTGGACGAGGTCGGGTTCATGGTCGGCCCCGCGCTGGCCGGGATCCTGGCCGTGACGGTGCATCCCGCGTCGGCGCTCGTGCTCGCGGCCGGGCTGATCCTCGTATTCGGCACGCTCTTCGCGGTGCACCCGACCGCGCCGGGCCCGACCGCGCCCGAAGCCACGGCCACAGCTACGGGTACGACCCCGGGCGCGCGGTCAGGCGTACGTCTGTGGTCGCCCGGCCTGGTCCTGCTGTTCGCGATGGCCGTGCTCCAGGGAGCCGCGTGGAGCGGTGCCAACACGGGGGTCAACGCACTCGCCGAGTCGCTGGACGAGGCGGGCGCGGCCGGGTTGGTGTGGGCCGCCATGGCCGTGACCAGCTCGATCGCCGGCTTCGTGACGGTGGCCCGGCCGGGTTCGGCGGACCTGACCGTGCGGCTGCGCTGGACCATCGCGGCCCAGGCGGTGCTGACGCTGCCGCTGCTGGCGGTGTCGGAACTGCTCGGCGCCACCCTCGCCCTCGCCGGGATCGGGCTGGCCGTGGCCCCGCACCTGATCGCGCTCTTCGGTCTGGTGGAGCGGGCCGGCCCGGCGCAGCGGATGGGTGAGGCCATGACCGTGGTCGGCAGCGGCCTGATCCTCGGCCAGGCGGCGGCAGCGGCGCTCGCCGGGCCGCTGGCCGCGGTGTACGGGTACGAGGCGGCCTTCGCCGTGTCCTGCGCGGCCGCCGTGACCTCCGGAGTGCTGGCGCTGGCGGTCGTGGGCCGGGTCCGCTTCGGCGCGCCCGCCCCGGCCGACACCGCCCCGGCCGACTCCACCCCCGCCGACACCGCCCCGGCCGACCCCGCCCCCGCCGACACCGCCGCCGACACCACCCCGGCCACGACCGCCGTCACGAAGGCCGCATCGCCGCCAGCCCCTTCGTCAGATCCCTGACGTTCACGACGGGAGCGACCGCGACCTCGGCATTGAACCGAAGGCCCCGGTCCGGGCGGTTCTACTCCAGGATCCCGACGTCGTAGAGGAACTGATACCGGGTCGGGTCGTCGGGCAGGAACCAGTGGAAGCCCTCCTCGAAGAAGACGGCCACGACGTTGACGGCGAGGACCAGCCCCAGGAACCACAGCGCCGCCGTCCCAACCGTCCGGTACGGCCCCGGCCCCGTCGCCGGCACGGTGCGGTCGGCCGTCGAGTGGGCGAAGGCCAGGACGATGCCGATGGCGACCACCGAGGCCTGGAAGAGGATCCAGGCCCACACGTACAGGTGGAGGCCGAGCACCTCGCTCCCGTACCCCTTGTCACCCGGCAGGATGTGCAGCATCGTCTGCCGCCAGGACGCGAAGGAGCCCGCGACGACCGCGACGAGGGACAGGCCCCAGCCCGTCATGTAGTCGCGGCCGGTCACCACGCCGTACGTCAGCGCCGTGCGGATGATGTACGCCGCGCCCATCGCCGCCAGCAGCATGAACATCCGCTGCACGATGCAGAGCGGGCACGGGTACTCCCACAGCCCGAACTGGTAGAAGAGGCCACCGCAGACGACACCCGTCCAGCCGATGGCGAAGAAACAGGCGAACCAGTACTGGGCCCGCCCCAGCAGAGCGCCCCTCGACGGGGCCTCCGGGAGGAGGCTCTGCATCGCGGCCATCGGTCAGTAGCTCAGGGTCAGGGCGAGACTGCTGGTGATGTGGTGTGCCATCAGCAGGATCACGGCGATCAGCATGACCCACCACGCTCCGAGCACGACCGTCCGGGACGAGTCCCGGTACAAGGCGATCAGCGTGGCGAGGAGCCCGCCGAAGATGAGGGTGTCCATGCCGCGGACCGTATCGACGCGAGGACATACCGGCTGCTAGGCGCGCCCCCGGGTACGTCGGTTGCCGCGCCCACCGCCCCGGCCACGCGCCGCGCCGCGCGCTGTGCCACGCGCCGCGTCAGCCGCCCAGCCGCTCTTCGCTCCGGCCTTCGCCCCGGTCCGCGCCCCGGCCTTCGCCCCGGTCGCCGCGCCGCTTACGCCGGCCCCTGCGGCCCCGCACGCCTCCCGAGTCGCCGCGCGTCCGGCCGTCCAGCGCGATCCACACCCGGACCTCCGTCCCGCCGAGCACCGAGCGGCCCAGCCGCACGTCCCCGCCCGTCGATTCCGCGACCCGCCGCACGATGTCCAGACCGAGGCCCGTCGACCCGTCGCGGCCGCCGTCGTTGCCGCGGCGCAGGGCGGCATCCGGGTCCGCGATGCCGGGCCCCGCGTCCGAGACCAGCACGATGACCGCGTCCGACGCGTCGTGGACGTCCACCGCGAAGGGCGTGCCCTCGGGGGTGTGCCGGAAGACGTTGCCGAGCAGGGCGTCGAGGGCGGCGGCGAGCTCGGGCCGCGCCACGGGGATCCGTACCGTACGGTCGACCCCCGCGAGCCGCACCTCGCGGCCCTCGTCCTCCGCCAGCGCCGACCAGAAGGCCATCCGGTCGCGGATCACTTCCGAGGCGTCGCAGCCCGCGCCCGCCCCGACCAGGCCGGTGGCCGGCCGCTGTTCGCGGGCCGTACGGATGATCGTGTCCACCTCGCGCTCCAGCTGCTCCACCGCCTCCCGGGTCTGCTCGGCCGCCGGGCCGTCCCCGAGGGAGGCCGCGTTGAGCCGCAGCACCGTCAGCGGTGTCCGCAGCCGGTGCGAGAGGTCGGCGGCCAGTTCCCGCTCGTTGGCGAGGAGTTCCACGACCTGGTCCGCCATCGCGTTGAAGGCGACGGCCGCCGAGCGGAGCTCCTTCGGCCCGTCCGCCGGCACCCGCGCCCCGAGCCGGCCCTCGCCCAGCTGGTGCGCGGCGTCCGCGAGCCGTTCGGCCGGGCGGACCAGCCGGGCGCCGAGCCGGTCGGCGACCGCCACCGAGCCCACGATGAGCGCCAGCCCGACGCCGGCGAGCACCAGCCAGGCGGTCGCGACACCGTTGCTGACCTCGCTCTCCGGTACGAAGATCTCCACCACCGCGATGTCCCCGGACCCGAGTGCGGTCGGCTGGAGCAGGGCGGAACCCCCGCCCGCCACCGAGGCCGTCGTGGCCCGCCCGATCCGCCGGGTCTGCGCCACGGCCTGCTCGCCCGCCCAGCCGTCTCCGATGTCCACGTGCGCGCTGTCGCCGATGGCGGGCAGGTGTACGGCCATCCGCCGGGCCGCCCCCATCTGCGTGGATTCCACCGCCCGGCGCAGCTGGACGGGGTCGGTGGTGATGGAGAGGGTCGGTCCGATGGTGGCGGCCTGCCGCTCGGCGTTGGAAAAGGCCCGGTCGCTGGCCATCTCCTGGACGACGAGCCCGAGCGGTACGGCGAAGGCCACGACCACCATGGCCGTGACCGCGAGGCACACCTTGACCAGCGCCCACCTCACAGCGGCGGCTCCAGCTTGACTCCCACACCCCGCAGCGTGTGCAGGTAGCGCGGGCTGGCCGCCGTCTCGCCGAGCTTGCGGCGCAGCCAGGACAGGTGCACGTCGATGGTCTGGTCGTCGCCGTACGCCTGCTGCCAGACCTCGGCGAGCAGTTCGCGCCGGGCCACGACCACCCCGGGCCGCCCGGCGAGGAAGGCCAGCAGGTCGAACTCGCGCCGGGTGAGGTCCAGTACCGTACCGTCGAGTTCGGCCTGGCGGCGCAGCGGGTCGATCGCCAGCCCGCCGACGCGCAGGACGCGCGAGGGCGGTTCTGCGGCGGCCGCTTGGGAGCGGCGCAGGACGGCGGCCATCCGGGCGGAGAGGTGCTCCACGGAGAAGGGCTTGGTCAGGTAGTCGTCGGCGCCGTCGTTGAGCAGCCGGACGATCTCCGCCTCGTCGTCGCGCGCGGTCGCGATGATCACCGGTACGTCGGTGATGCCGCGCAGCATCTTGAGCGCCTCGGAACCGTCCAGGTCCGGCAGGCCGAGGTCGAGGATGACCACGTCGAAGCGGTGGTGGGCGACTTCGCGCAAGGCCTCCAGGGCCGTGCCGACGCTCCGCACGGTGTGTGAGGCCTCGGTCAGGTGCCGGATGAGGGCGGAACGTACGAACTGGTCGTCCTCGACCACGAGCACACTTGCCATGGCCCGCACGGTAGCCCATTCGGGGGACACCGGGAGGCGTCGGGCCACCTCTGGGGCGGGTGGTGCAGTATGGCCCCTGATGCAACGAGGACTCATACATGCCATGGCTTGGACGCTGGCGACCGGGGCTGCGGTGACGCTGTCGTGGTGGGGCGTGCACACCGTCATGTCGGGTACCGCCTACGATCCGCCGCTCGCGGTGCCGCTCGCCACGCAGCCGCTGTCCTCCTCGACGCAGGGGGGCCGGCCCTCGGAATCCGCGTCGCCCTCGCCGTCGCCCGCCCCGCCCGCGTCGGTGTCCGCCTCCCCCTCCGCCGCCGCTCCGTCCCCGCCCAAGGCGTCCGGGAAGGCTCCGCCGCCTGCCCGCCCCTCCGCGCGGGCGGGCGGCGAGGACGCGGGCCAGGTGAAGGCCTACCCCGTCTCCGGCGGCCGGGTCGTCTTCGACCTCGGGGAGTCCTCGGCCGAGCTGGTGTCCGCGACCCCGGCGGCCGGCTGGCGGATGCAGGTGTGGAAGCTGGACACGTGGATCCGGGTCACCTTCACCCGGGACGACCGTGAGGTGTCGGTGTTCTGCACCTGGCACGACCACCCGCCGATGGTGGAGATCGTCGACCCGTGACCGGGCGCCCGGACCCGGACAGGACCTAGCGGAAGACCGAGGGCGGCGGCTGTGGTGAGGCCACCGCCGAGGCGTCGGCGACCGGGGCGGCGCCGCCCGCGAAGTCCGCCAGGGCGCGGCCGTGCTCGACCCGGCCGGGGTGCGGGTCGCTCGCCACGCGGCGGGTGAACTCCGCGACGGGCAGTTCCCGGTCCGCGGCCACCAGGACCGCGTTGCCGAAGCGTTTCCCCCGCCACACCACGGGATCGGCCGCCAGCGCGAGCTCCCTGAACCGGGATGCGGCCGTCGCGATCTGGCTCCGCAGGTGGGTGAGCGGCGGCCCGTCGGCGAGGTTGGCGACATACCACCCGGTGGGCGCGAGGGCGCGGCGTACGTCGTCCAGGAACTCGGTGCTCGTCAGGTGGGCCGGGGTGCGCGCGCCGCTGAACACGTCCGCGATCACCAGGTCCGCCCAGCCGTCCGGTACCTTCGCCAGGCCCGCCCGCGCGTCCACCGCCCGGACCCGCACCCGCGCCTGCGGGTCCAGCGGCAGGTGTTCCCGTACGAAGGTGACCAGAGCGGCGTCGATCTCCACGATCTGCTGGGTGGAGCGCGGGCGGGAGGCGGCCGTGTAGCGGGCGAGGGTGAAGGCGCCGCCGCCCAGGTGCACCACGTTGAGGGGTTGCCGGGCGGGCGCGACGAGGTCGATCAGGTGGCCGATCCGCCGCTGGTACGCGAAGTCCAGGTATCCCGGATCGTCGAGGTCCACATGCGACTGCGGGGCCCCGTCGATGAGCAGCGTCCAGGCGCCCGAGCGCTCGCGGTCGGGTGCGAGCTCCGCCCGGCCGCCGTCCACCTGCCCGACGACCGCCTCGGCGCTGCCGCGTCCGCGCTGCTTGCCCCTGTCTCTGTCCTTGCCTCTGTCCTTGCCTGCCACGACCCCATTGTGACCGGTCAGCGGCAGTTGTCCGCGGCCTCGATCAGCCGGGCCGCCTCACCGAGCGCCGCGCGCAGCACCTCCGGGTCGGTGACGGGCCCGACGGCCTCGGGCGGCAGCAGCCAGCCCGTGCCCGCCGGGGTGGTGGCGGCGGCCTCGCCGAAGCGCATTCCGCGCCCGTTGGTCTGCGTACACGCGCTGCCCGGCAGGTCCCAGGCGTCGGCGGTGCCGGGCGGGACGAGGAAGCCGAGGGTGTCGCCGGAGCCGTCGTGGAGAACGGGGCCCACGCCGCCGGCCTGGCTGGCGGCGCGGCGGATGATGTCCACCGCCTCCAGTCCCTGCCGGGTGGGCACGGTCACCAGGTCCGGCGCGTCGATCGGGGTCGCGCCGGGCTCGGGCGGCGCGGTGTCGATTCCAGTGCTCTCCATGCCGGCCTCCACCAAGGGAACCCCTCCTCGATCCGCGTACGAGCCGGGAGGGGTCAGTCGCCTCCCACTCCGCATGGGTTCAACGCACGGGAACGTCAACAGGTGCGGCGGCAAGACGCTGCAAAGGATGGCAGTTCATGGCGGATCGCGGGTGAGATATCCGTTTTGTAGCCAAACACCGCATGAACGCCCTGTCGCTGGCGGTACGTTCATGCGCGCCGGGCTCAGCTTCACATGTCACAGCACCGGCGGTGCGTTCCTTGCCAGAGAGGCCACGTCCATGGCGGCGTCCCCCCACTCACCCAACTCCTCGTTCCGGCGGCTGCGCGGTCAGCACTCCCCGGCCGAGTTCGCGGCCCTGGTGCGCCGGGCCGCGAAGGAAATCGGCGAAACGGTTTCCTGCGACGCGCGCTACGTCGGCCGGGTCGAGTCCGGCGAGATCCGCTGCCCCAATTACGCCTACGAGCGGGTCTTCCTCCATATGTTCCCCGGCCGTACCCTGGCCGACCTCGGTTTCTCCCCGCGTGAGTCCGTCCGCGGCCGCTCGGCGCAGCGCGCCCCGTTGTCCGTCCTCACCCACCCTTCCCGTCCCAAGGAGAGCGACGTGCTGCGTCGCGCGTTCATGGCGGGCGGCTCCGCGACCGTGGCAGCCGCGACGCTCACCCTCACTCTCACCCTGCTCGGCGACACCCGTCGCTTTCCCGCCCGCGCCGGTGAGTCCGAAGCCGCCGCCGTCGAGGACGCCGTACGCCAGATCCGGCTCCTGGACGACCGGCACGGGGCCGACGCCCTGTACCGCAGGGCCGCCGAACCCCTGCGCACCGCCTACGCGCTGCTCGACGCGGGGGCCACCCGGCAGTCCACGGAGGACCGGCTGCACGCGGGCGCCGGTGAGCTGGCCGTCTCCGTCGGCTGGCTGGCCCACGACTCCGGCCGCTTCGACGACGCCCGCTCGCACTACGCGGAGGCCCTGGCGACGGCCCGGGTGTCGGGAGACGCGAGCCTGGAGGCGCACGCCTTCAGCAACATGGCCTTCCTGGCCCGGGACTGCGGTCGTTCCCGCGAGTCGGTGCGGGCGGCCCAGGCGGGCCGCCGCGCCGCCCGCACCCTCGGTTCCCCGCGGCTGCTGTCCCTGCTCGCGCTCCGGGAGGCGGGCGGCTGGGCGGGCCTGGCCGACCGCAAGGCCTGCGAGGAGGCGCTGACCCGGGCGCACAGGGAGTTCTCGCGCGGCGAGGCGGGCGCGGACCCGGAGTGGATGTCCTTCTTCGGCGAGGCCGAGCTGGAATTCCTGGAGGCGCGGTGCTGGGCGGTGCTCGGGGAGCACGCCCGCGCGGCCCGGCACGCGCGCCGCGCCGCGGACCTCCAGGGACCGCACTTCGCCCGGAACGTGGCCCTCTACACCGCCGAGCTGGCCGACAACCTCGCCCACGCGGGGGCCCCCGACGAGGCGGCCTGGGCCGGTGGGCGCGTGCTGGACCTGCTCGCCGAGGTGCAGTCCACCCGGGTCCGGTCCATGCTCGCGCAGACCGCCCGCACCCTGGTCCCGCACCAGCGCTCGCCGCGCGTGGGCGCCTTCCTGACCCGGCACGCCGCCGTCTGACCCGGAGGGCGCCGTCCGACCCGGGGGGGCGGCCTCCGACCCCGAGGGCGTCGTCAGCCGCCGACGTACTCGTAGACCCCGCCGTCCGGGTGCCGGACGACGGCCCGGTGCCCGTTGGGCGTGGCTGTGGGGGCGGCGATCACCTCGCCGCCGGCGGCCTCGCAGTGCGCGACCGCCGCCTCCAGGTCCCCCACGGCCAGCGTGGCGGCCACCCCGGCGAACCGCTCGGCGATCCCGTCGGGGCCGCTGAACAGCAGGAACGGCCCGACGCTCGCGAGGTCCAGGCCGGCGAACTCGAACCTGGTGGCCGGCTGGCCGGTGAGCCGTACGTAGAAGTCCAGCGCCGGGCCGAGTTCGTTCACGCGTCGCCGCAGCACCACGGAAGTAATCGTCATGCCCTCATCCTCGCAGCCGGCGCAGGGCTCAACTCACCCTCGGGGAAGCTAATTTCACAACCGGCCGGCGGGGACGGCGTTTACGCGTCCAGGTGTCCCGTGTCGTTCCAGCGCTCCAGCGCGGGCGCCCCGTAGGCCCACCCGAGGACCGAGAGGGAGGTCGGCTCCAGGCGGATGCGGGCGCCGAAGGAAGCCTCGAAACCGAGCCAGCGGGCGGCCAGGGTGCGCAGGATGTGCCCGTGGGCGAAGACCAGGACGTCACGCTCGGCCGAGCGGGCCCAGCCGACCACCTCGTCCGCGCGCGCCGCGACGTCGGCGACGGACTCGCCGCCCGGGACGCCGTCGCGCCAGATCAGCCAGCCCGGGCGGACCGCCTGGATCTCGGCCGGGGTCATGCCCTCGTAATCGCCGTAGTCCCACTCCATCAGCGCGTCCCACGGATCCGCCTGGGCGCCGAAGCCGGCCAGGTCGCAGCTCTCGCTCGCGCGGACCAGCGGGCTGGTGCGGACCTCCAAGCCCCGCAGACCCTTCCACGGGTCGCGGGCCAGCCGCTCGCCGAGCAGCTTCGCGCCGCGCTTGCCCTCCTCCAGCAGGGGCACGTCCGTGCGTCCGGTGTGCTTGCCGAGCTGGGACCACGCCGTCTGGCCGTGGCGGGCCAGCAGGATGCGGGGGGCCATGTGAATCTCTCCCGGTCCATGAGAATCCGCGCGTTTTACGGTGATTCCGTCGTCCGACCATCATCCATCACATGAACGCCCGGCAACCTCCCGCATCCCCCGGTAGCCGCGAGCAGCCGGTTTCCACGGTAAGTCCACGATTGTCAGTGGCGGATGGGAGACTTCCGCGGGTGAGCTCCTACCCGCACAGCGGCCCTCCCCGGCGAACCGCGCTGCCGACTCCGCAGGCCGCGCCGGCGACACGAGCCGTGCAGACCGTTCCGGCCGCTCAGACGGTTGCGGCCGCTCAGACCTCGCAAGCTCCGCAGCCTGCGCGGACGCCGCAGAGCCGGCAGGCTCCGCGCGCGACGACCCTGCGGCAGCGGCTCGCCGACCTGCGCGGCCCCGCCGTGCCGCCCCGGCCGCTCGACGCCCGGGCACTCGCGGCACTCGCCGCCAACCCCGGCTGCGGCAGACGCGCCCTGCTCGACGGCGCCGGCGTGGACAAGACCGCGCTCGCCTCGGCCCTCGGCTCACCGGCCGCCTTCGGGCAGTCGCAGTTCGCCATCGTCCGCGGGAACTCCTTCGAGGCCAAGGTCAAGGGCGACGGCGGAGCCGAGCTGCTGCGGCTGGTCCACGAACACCTCGGCGCCGGAGCCGAGCCGCCAGGGCCGGTCGCCCGCGTCCCCGACCTCACCGCCGCGGGCCCCGAGGGCCGCGCCGCCCGCACCGCGCTCGCCCTGCGCGAGGCCACCGCCGCCGGACGCGCCGTCGGTGCCTGGACGCTGCTGGACCACCCGATGCTGGCGCTGGAGGTGGCCGGCTCCCCCGCGTACCTGGAGCCCGACGCCGTCGTCGTGCATCCCGACGGCCGCTGGACCGTCGTGGAGATCAAATCGTTCCCGATGATCGACGGCGGCGCCGACGCCGCGAAGGTGGGCGCTGCCGCGCGGCAGGCCGCCGTCTACGTGCTGGCCCTGGAGAAGACCGCCGAGAAGCTGGACGGCGCCGAGGTCGGGCACACCGTGCTGCTGGTCTGCCCCAAGGACTTCTCCAACCTGCCCACCGCCTCCCCCGTCGACATCCGCCGGGAGCGCGCCGTGACCAGGCGCCAGCTGGAGCGGCTGACCCGGGTCGAGGAGCTGGCGGCGGCGCTGCCCGAGGGGCTCAGCTTCGACCCCGCCCGGCCCGCCGAGGAGCTGACCGAAGCGGTGTCCGCGGTGGACGCCGCCTACGCCCCCGAATGCCTGGCCGCCTGCGAGCTGGCCTTCCACTGCCGGGACCGGGCCCGCGCCGCCGACGAGGTGACGGCGCTGGGCCGTGCCGTACGGGGTGAGCTGGGCGCGCTGACCACCGTCGAGGGAGCCCTCGCGGCGGCCGCCGGCTCGGGTCCCGCCGGCGATCCCACCGCCGAGGCCCTGCACCATGCGGCCCGGTTGCGCGCGGAGGCGCTGGAGCTCGCCGCCGCCCGCCTCCCGTACCAGCGTCCGGAGAGCCCCGCATGCCCCTGCTGAGCACCCTGGCCCGGCTGGAGGCCGTCCGGGCGGGCCGCGCCCAGCCGCTCGCGACCGTACGCCACCGGCATCTGAGCCCGGATCCGATGGTCTTCGTACCGCTGACCACGGCCGGTGAGGCCGGTGCTCCGCTGGGCGCCCTGGTCGGTACCGACCGGCACGAGCCCCGGGTCTTCGTGATACCGCAGCCGCGCGACCGGGACCTGCGCTGGGAGTTCCTGGCGGAGCTGGCGGTCGAGGTGCTCGGGTACATCGACTCGTACGCGGACGACGTGGAGCCGGCCGAGCGCAGCGAGACCGATCCGGAGACGGGCAAGAAGGTCAAGGTCGAGACCGAGCTGTGCGTGGACGCGCCGCAGCTGATCGTGCCGAGCCGGGCGGGCATCGAGTACGTACGACTGCTCGGCCGGTCGATGCGGTTCCGGCGCACCGCGGAGGAGGATCCGGACCATCCGTATCCGGCGCCCGCGCGGGTGCCGATGCTGGGGCGCTGGTTCACGCACCTCGCCGAGCGCTCCCGCGTGCCCGGGTCGTCGATGCTGGTGTCGGCGACGGATCTGCTGTCCCGGCACTGGGCCACCGGCCAGAGCAACCTGGAGGACCAGCACCTGGGCGCCCTCCTGGCCTGGATCGATCCCCCCGAGGGCACATCGGGGGCGGAGGCGGCACGACGGGCGGAGCTGGACCGCGACCAGGACGGCCTGCTGCTGTGCCCGCCGGCCGGCCCGGCCACCGACCCGGCCTTCGACAACAGGACGCTGGCGCCCGCGATCGCCCGCTACGACGCGGCCCGATCGGCTCTGGCAGCCCGCCCCGAGAACGACGACCGCCCCCTGCGGGTGGCCGAACGGGCCGTCCGCGACGCCGTCGTGTCCCAGATGCGGGGCGCCTGGTGGCAGACCTGGCAGGCGATCGACCTGCTGCGCGCGCTGCCCCCGGGCGAGCGCGCCGAGGAGCGCTGGACCCGCGACCGCTGGTCGTACACCGGCCACCGGGACCGCGTACGGGCGGGCGAGCCGCCGCAGCCCCGCCGCGACGACGCGGTGACGGCGGCCCAGAAGCTCGCCACGCGGGAGACCGAGCAGGTGCGGCTCGACGCCCAGGAGGCGCTGGACGACCCCCTGGTGATGGCCGGCCGGCGCCTCGCGGGCGAGGCCTTCGCGGGCGAGGTCACCGAGGTGGTGATGGAATGGATGGAGTCGAAGCGGCCGAGCCCGCGGCCCCTGGTGACGGTGGCCACCGAGGACCGTCCGCAGCTCGCGGACGGGAGCGGCGCGAAGGTGTTCCGCTCGCTGGACGGGCGCCCGCAGTCCGCACGGTTCGTCCGGTACGACTACGACGGGCGGCTCGTGCTGCGGCTGCTGGACAAGATGGGCCGCGGCAAGGACCCGGAACCCGGCTCGGTGCCCGAGAAAGGCGACCGCGTGTGCTGGACGCTCTTCGAGCACGACGCCCGCGGCGGCCCGAAGCTCCCGGACCCGGAGCAGACCCCGTGGACGCACGGCGGCCCTCCCGGCTCCGCCGCCGCCGTCGCCCGCCCCGACACCGTGACCGACGAGGACATACTGTGACCGCGACCGCCTCCTTCGATCCGGGCGCGGCGGCCGCACGGGCGACCGCCGCCATCCTGCACGACACGCTCCACGGCACCGAGCGGGGCGTGGTCGTCGACTCCCCGCCCGGGGCCGGCAAGTCCACGCTCGTCGTCCGGGCGGCCCGCGAGCTGGCCGCGGCCGGGCGCCGCCTGATGGTGGTCGCGCAGACCAACGCGCAGGTCGACGACCTGGTGCTGCGGCTCGCCGACAAGGACCCCGAGCTGAAGGTCGGCCGCCTGCACAGCAGCGACGGCGAGGCGTACGACCCCGCGCTGCGCGAGCTGCCCTCGGTCACCCTCTCCGCCAAACCGGGGGACCTCGCGGAACTACCGGTCACCATCTCCACGGCGGCGAAGTGGGCCTACGTCAAGGACGCCGAGCCGTGGGAGCACGCCATCGTCGACGAGGCGTACCAGATGCGCTCGGATGCGCTGCTGGCCGTCGCCGGGCTGTTCGAGCGGGCCCTGTTCGTGGGCGATCCGGGGCAGCTCGACCCCTTCAGCGTGGTCGGCGCGGAGCAGTGGGCGGGCCTGACCTACGACCCCTCCGCCTCGGCGGTGACCACCCTGCTGGCCCACAACCCGCAGCTGCCGCAGCACCGGCTGCCCGTCTCCTGGCGGCTCCCGGCGACGGCCGCGCCGCTGGTCTCCCGCGCCTTCTACCCGTACACGCAGTTCCGCAGCGGTACGGGCCCGGGCGAGCGGCGGCTGTCGTACGGGGTCCCCTCGGACGGATCGGGCCCCGACCGGGTACTGGACGAGGCCGCCGAGTCGGGCTGGGGCCTGCTGGAACTGCCCGCCCGGCACACCCCGCGCACCGACCCGGAGGCGGTCCGGGCGGTGGCCCTGGTGGTCCGCCGCGCCCTGGACCGGGGGGCGGTGACCTCGGACGAGCACTCCGAGGCCCCGGCGCCGCTCACCGCCGACCGCATCGCCGTCGGCACCGCGCACCGCGACCAGGCGGCCGCGGTGCGCGCGGCGCTGACGCTGCTGGGGGTCAGCGGGGTGACGGTGGACACCGCGAACCGGCTCCAGGGCCGCGAGTACGACCTCACGGTGGTGCTCCACCCGCTGTCGGGGCGCCCGGACGCGACGGCGTTCCACCTGGAGACGGGCCGCCTGTGCGTGCTGGCCTCCCGGCACCGGCACGCGTGCGTGGTGGTGGCCCGGGCGGGCATAGCGGAACTCCTGGACGACCATCCCTCGACGGAACCGGTCCAGCTGGGCGTGACGGTGAAGTTCCCGGACGGCTGGGAGGCCAACCACTCGGTCCTGGCCCACCTGGCGGAACACCGGATCCCCTGGCGGCCGTGACTCCGCCTGGCGGCACACCGGATCTCCCGGCGGCCGTGACCGCGGCTACGTCTTGCGGGTGAGGCCCATCCGTTCGCGGAGCAGTTCGCCCACCTCGGCCAGGGTGCGCAGCTGCTCCGGGGTCAGGACGTCGATGAGGTGGCGGCGTACCGACTCCACGTGCAGCGGGGCGGCCGTCATGATCGCGTTCACCCCCACTTCGGTGAGGACCACCTCCGCGCCGCGGCCGTCGGTGGCCACCTCCTCGCGGCGGACGATTCCGCGCTGTTCCATCCGGGTGAGCTGGTGCGACAGCCGGCTGCGCGACCACTGCATCAGGACGGCCAGGGCACTGATCCGCATCCGGTGACCCTCGGTCGAACCCAGGACCGACAGGACGTCGTAGTCGGCCTCCGAGAGACCGCTGTCCTGGGTCAGGTCCCGCGCGATCTCCGCGTTGACGAGCGGGAACATGCGCCGCCACGCGTACCAGGCGTCCTGTTCGGGCTCGGTGAGCCAGCGCGGCTCGGATTCGGTCATGAGTGCACTGTAACCAGTTGCATGACACGTCACCTATCTAGTTGACACATCACCCACCTCTCGCTTTGATAGGTGACGCGTCAACAACATCAGGCCACCACCGGGAGCCCTCACCATGACCCGTCTTCACGTCATCTCCGCCGCGGTACGCCCCACCTCCGCCGCCGGCCCCCTCTCCCAGTGGGTCACCGGACAGGCCCGCGCCCGGGGCGGCTTCGAGGTCACCCCGGTCGATCTCGGCGTGATCGCGCTCCCCTTCCTCGACGAACCCGAGTACGCCTCCACCGGCGTGTACACCCACCAGCACACCCGCGACTGGAGCGCCCTCGTCGACTCCGCGGACGCCTTCCTCTTCGTCCTGCCGATGTACAACGGCGGCTTCACCGCCCCCTTCAAGAACGCCATCGACTTCCTCTACCGCGAGTGGCAGGGCAAGCCGGTCGGCCTCGTCAGCTACAGCGCCGGCCCCTCGGGCGGCGCCCCGGCCGCCGAGATGCTGCTGCCGGTCCTCACCCGGATCGGCATGGTGCCGGCCGAGCGGTCCGTCGCCATCCCCGGTATCGCCGGTCTCGTCGACCCCGAGGGGTTCCGCGCCCCGGACGGACTCGCGGGGCAGCTGGCCGGCGTACTGGACGACGTGGCGGAGCTGGCCGCGCGGCGGCGGCTGGAGGAGCCGGTCACGGTGTGACGGCGACGGCGACCGAGCACCCGCTCGACTCCTCCGCCCCACGGCCTCACGGTCTCCTCGTGCACACCACCGGCCGCACAAACGTTCCAGTCCACCGCTGTGTGCCCTTGCGCGGCGTTGGACAATGGACGGTGGCCCGGAAGGATTTCGCACGCGCACCAGGAGGACACGCATGGCAGAGCCCGAGCGGACCGAGCGGAGGCTGCGGCCCGCGCCGCTGCTCTTCGAGCCCTCGGAGGCCGCCACGGACCCGGAGCACTTCTTCGACCTGGAGTCCATCGACGACCCCCGCGAGCTGCTGGCCCGCGCCACCGAGCTGACGCTCGCCTTCCGGGCGGCGCAGGAGCGGGCGGTGGAGTACCAGGCCCTGGCGGCGGCCCAGCTGGCGGATCCGCGGCGCTTCGACCGCCTTTCGCCGGCGGTGATCGCCAGCCAGGCGGAATGGACCGAGGACTACGCCCGCAAGATGATCGAGTTCGGCGAAACCCTCCAACGCGACGCCGGCCCGGACAGCCTCTAGCCTCCGGCGGCCACCACTGCTCCACGAGGCCCCTGCGTGCGACGCGGCCGACGCCCGCAGGAGCCGAGGCCACGCCACCGCCACGCACCTACGGCACCAGGCACGGCACAGACGCGACGCATGCCGAGGGGCCCGGCTCCGCCGCACCCATACGGCACAGGCACGCCCGCAAGCCGAGGGCTCCGGCGAGCAGAGCAGAGCAGGGCAGGTCCGGTAGAGCCAAGCGCAGCGGACTGGCATATGCGGGGCGCAACATACCCCAGCCCTGCCCGCCCTGTCCCGGATTCCGGTAACTCACCGAAAACGGAGCGCTACGGCCGGTAGACCTGAGGACATGACGACCCTGACGACGGCTTCCGCCTGCCCCGCCCCCGACGCACGCACCGCGCCCGCCACCCACGTCACTCCGCAGGGCGCCGCCTGGCTCGCCTCCGCTTCCGCCCACCCGCGGACCACCCTCGCCCTGTGGGAGGCCCGCCCCGCCGCGCCCGCCGTGCTGCCCTGCGGGACCGCCTTCGACGTCGTCAACGTCCCGCTCGTCCTCGGCCGCCGCGTCCTGGACCTGCTCTGGGCGGAAGGCCCGGGCTCAGGGCCGGTCGCCGTCCACCGCGGCCGGCTGCTCCTCTTCGCGTCCCCCGGCACCGCCCACCGCCTTCCCGCCCTGCTGGCCTGGGAGGAGTGGGGAGGTTCCCGTACCGCCCCGGCGCCCCTGTGCCACGGCCGCGGCGATGCCGTCACCGTGCCACCGCTGGCCTACGCACCCGGGCCCTCCCGCTGGCTCGTGGCCCCGGACACCCGGGTGCCGTGGCTTCCGGGGCCGGACGCCCTGCTCTGGGCCTTCGTACGCGCCGCCCGCACCACCGGCCCCACCACGGACCTGCGGGTATCGATTTTTCCTTCCTCGGATCCGGATGCTAATGTCTACGACGTCAGCAAGCGCCGCTAGCTCAGTTGGTTAGAGCAGCTGACTCTTAATCAGCGGGTCCGGGGTTCGAGTCCCTGGCGGCGCACAGACGGAGGAAGGCCCCCACGCGAGTGGGGGCCTTCTTCGTGTTCCCTTCGGGGTCCTCGCGGCCCCGGGTCCCGCTATGTCGTGACCTTCACCGTGTACGCGCCCGACCGGGTCCGGTCCGCCACCTCGATCGTGATCCGCTCCCCCGGCACCGTGTACGTCTCGCCCACCTCCAGCGGCGCATCCGCCAGCGGTGGGTACACCGAGCGGTCCCAGCAGGCCTCCGACCGCGGATGGCCGTCCAGCACCTCGATCGGGCCGCCGCCCGAGGCGGCCTCGTTGCGGACCCGGTAGACCAGCACCCCTTCCGTGCAGGTGTCCCCGTCGTTGCCGGCCGAGCCGCGCGCCTCGATGGCGATCGCGCTGCCGGTGCCCGTACGGACCACCGCGAGGCGGGTGCCGCCGGTGCCGCCCTGCGGCGGGGTCTGCGCCAGCGGCTGCAGGGTGTGCAGTGAGGAACCGGACTGCACGCAGTCCACCTGGGACGCGTCCAGCCAGCCCAGCTTCCACTTGTGCCAGGCGAAGAGGTCCGGGGCCATGCCGAACTGGCTGCCCATGACGTCCCAGTCCCCGACGTAGGTGTCCCAGTCGCCCTTGCCGTCCGACGGCCGGTGGTAGAGGTCGGGCAGGTCGAAGACGTGGCCGGTCTCGTGGGCGAGTACGTTGCGGTCCGGCGGGTGCTGCTCGAAGACGGTGACGATCCGCCGCAGCTGGGCGCCGTCCGCCGTGATCGGGCGGTCGAAGTTCACGACCTTCGTGGCGTCGGAGTCCACGCCGGGGGCGTCCGGGTCGGCGATGAAGTAAACGACGTCGTACTTGCCGAAGTCGACTTCCGCGTCGGCGGCGGTGACCGCGTCCCGCAGGTAGGCCGCCCGGTCCTCGGGGGCCCAGTCGCGCTGTATTTCGTACGCGGCGGACGGCTTGGGCATCCGGACCCACTGCTTCTGCGGGTGCGGGACCAGGTGGAAGCGCCCGTACGAGGCCCGCTCGAAGAAGTCGCTGGTGGCGGGGAAGTAGTCGCCGGTCAGCTCCTCCGTGGTGAGGGTGGGGCGGTGGTCGGGGAAGGAGAGGAAGACCATGACCGCGTCGAGCGTGCGCTCGGGTTTGGGGTAGGCGCCGTTCCAGGTGTCCAGACCCAGGGAGTGGTGCGCCGCGGTCCGGGTCAGCGCGCAGGGTCCGGCCCCGGAGTCGGCCACTGCGGGTCCCGCGACGAGCGACATGGCGGCGAGCGCCGTCAGCGACGTGAGCACCGCCGCCGTGCTGCGCATGCGGGAGCGGTCCACTCCCCCGGGTGGCTGCTGTCGCGGCACATCGACCTCCGGTGGTGGATTTCTGCCATTTCGTCCACCTTGAGGCGATTGTCTTACTAATGCCCTGTTCCGCTGCCCCACACGAGTGAGCGATGTGGCAAGTCGGTGACCCCCGAACTTCACGCCCCTCTCTACAGAACGTCACGACCGATCACGTGAGATCAACAGGCGGCTTCTGGTGCTCACAGCCGCGCAGAAACGATCGCCCGCTGTCGGGCCGACGAACCGTCATCACGGCGTCATCCCGCCGAAGTACCGTCGCCCACCCGGCGACGCCGCTGGATAGGGCCTCCCGGCAGCCTCTATGATCGGCAGACTTTCCTGCACGGACACTCACGAGCACTGCGGGAGCCAACGGTGAGCGGAACCTCAGAGGGAACCGGTTCGGCGGCCGACAGCATCCGACCGGCCATTACGGAGCGTCACCCAGCAGTGCCGGCAGCCCCGTCGGCATCGGTCGGCCCGGCGCCGCTTTCCCGCGCCGAGGCCGAACAGAACGACTACCGGGCCGCCTTCAACGCGGCCCACCTCGCCATGGCCGTCGTCGACCGCGAAGGCTACGTCGTCACCGCCAACCAGGCCCTCGCCGGGCTCCTGGGCACCGAGCCGCACACGCTCGCCCGGCGGTCCGCCGCCGACCTGGTGGACCTGGCCTCGGAGGCCCGCACCTGGGGGGCGTACCAGGAGGTGCTGCGCGGGCGGCAGGCCCGGCTGCGCTGTACCCGCCGCCTCAAACACCCCGACGGGCACTCCCTGTGGACCGAGGTCACACTGGGCCCCGTACCCGGGACCCGGGACGTCCTGCTGTCGGTCGCGGACATCAGCGACCGGCGCGACCTCCAGGCGCGGCTGCGGCACCTCCAGATGCACGACCCGGTCACCCGGCTGCCCAACCGGGCGCTGTTCTTCGAGCGGCTCTCCGCCGCCCTGGAGGCGTCCTCGTACGAACACGGCGGCACGGGCCGGATCGGCCTGTGCTACCTGGACCTGGACGGCTTCAAGGCGGTCAACGACACCCTGGGCCACCGGGTCGGCGACCGGCTCCTGGCCGCCGTCGCGGCGCGGCTGACCCAGTGCGCCGACCAGAGCGGCTACGGACGGACCAGCGGGCACCTGGTGGCGCGGCTCGGCGGCGACGAGTTCGCGCTGCTGGTCGAGGACTCCACCGGGACCGAGCAGCTCGCGGACCTGGCACGGAGCGTACTGGCCTCCGTACAGGAGCCGTTCGACCTGGCCGGTCAGCGACTGTCGGTCTCCGCGTCGATCGGGGTGGTGGAACGGGTGGCGGCCGGGACCTCGGCGACCGGGCTGATGCAGGCCGCCGATACGACCCTGTACTGGGCGAAGGCGGACGGCAAGGCCCGCTGGACCCTCTTCGACCCGGAGCGCAACGCGCACCGCATGACCCGGCAGGCGCTCTCGTCCACGCTGCGGCCCGCCGTGGAGCGGGGGGAGTTCGAGCTGGAGTACCAGCCGCTGGTGGACCTGGAGAGCGGGACGGTGCGCGGGGTCGAGGCCCTGGTGCGCTGGAACCACCCGCAGTTCGGCACGTTGACGCCGAATCGGTTCATCGGAATTGCGGAAGAGGACGGCTCCATCGTGCAGTTGGGGCGGTGGGTACTGCGGACCGCCTGTCGGCAGGCGCGGCGCTGGCAGATCGAGCAGCCCAGCGACTCCCCGGTCTTCGTGTCGGTCAATGTCGCGGTGCGGCAGGTGTGGGACTCGGACCTGGTGGGCGATGTCGCGGAGATCCTGGCCGAGACGGGTCTGGCGCCGCAGCTGTTGCAGCTGGAGCTGACGGAGTCGGCGGTGATGGGCTCGGCGGGCCGGCCGCTCCAGGCCCTCCAGGCGCTGAGCGACATGGGCGTGCGGATCGCCATCGACGACTTCGGCACCGGGTACTCGAACCTCGCCTACCTCAGCCGGCTGCCCGTCTCGGTGCTGAAGCTCGACGGCTCCTTCGTACGGGGCTTCCGCTACGAGGAGGGCGCCCACCCCAACCCGGCCGACGAGACCATCGTCGAGGCCCTGGTCCAGCTCGCTCACCGGCTGGGCCTGACCGTGACGGCGGAATGCGTGGAGACCGCCGGCCAGGCGGCCCGCCTGCGCCGCGTCGGCTGCGACACGGGCCAGGGCTGGCTCTACTCCCGCGCCGTGGCTCCGGATGTGATCGCCGGCATGATCAGCCGCCAGGCCGCCGCCGACCTGCGGCACGGGCCCGCCCCGCACCCCCTCGTGTGAGGGGTGCGGGGCGGGCCGTCGCTCGGCGCGGGGTGGGGGGCGATCAGCAGGCGCCGAGGTCCTTCCAGACACCCCATTCACCGGTGGTGCCCGGCGTCTCGTTCT
This sequence comes from Streptomyces sp. NPDC003038, assembly GCF_040611115.1. Classification (NCBI taxonomy): domain Bacteria; kingdom Bacillati; phylum Actinomycetota; class Actinomycetes; order Kitasatosporales; family Streptomycetaceae; genus Streptomyces; species Streptomyces sp. NPDC003038. The sequence continues at coordinate 25,124 of NZ_JBEXNN010000031.1, read as the reverse complement.
GCGTCCACCACTGGGCCTTCCACTTGCGGCCGTTGTGGGAGACCTCGCTGCCGCCGGTGTAGACGGTGCCCGCGACGTACGCCGGCGTCGACCGCAGCCCGCGGGAGGGGTGGTGGGCGGGTTCGTCGTCGGAGGCGGCGTGGTCGGCGGCGTGGTCGTCGGAGGCGTGGTGACCGGCGGCGTCGTGACCGGCGGCGTGGTGACCGGCGGCTGGGTGGTCCCGCCGAGGGCGTCCGAGATCTGGTTGAGCAGGGTGGTGTTGGTGTCCAGGCCGAGCAGGGAGTACATCATCGCGCCGGCCAGGCCGCGCTGCTTGCCGTAGTCGACCCGGGCCTGGATGGACTTCTGGTTGAGGCCGGTGAAGAACTCGCCGTCCTTGTAGAAGTAGGAGGCCTTGGCCCGGTCGTCCCAGAAGGTGTTCGCCGGATTGTCGACGATCCCGCCGAGCTCCTTGTAGTTCGCGATGCCGGCCTGCTGACTGGTGGGCCGGGCGGCGGAGGCGCCGGTCGCGGGCTGGGCGAGGCCGCCCGCGGTGCCCGCCGGGACGCCCTTCCAGCCGCGGTAGTAGAACTCGTATCCCAGCGTCAGCTTGGCGGCGGGGAAGCCTCCCGCGATCCCGTAGGCCGGGTTGCCGTCGATCCAGGAGTCGATGGCGTTGTCGATGCTGTACTTCTCGGTGCCCGGCGCGATCGGGTCGGTCGGGTCGGCCGCGGACGGGTACAGCGGGGATTGGTGGTACGTCGGCCCGTCGCCGTCCCAGGCGCCGTGCATGTCGTACGTCATGATGTTCGCGTAGTCGAGGTACGCGCCGATCTTGTCCGTCTCGATGTACTTGATCTTGTCCTGGCCGGCCGGGAGCGCGGAGGTCAGGAGGTACTTCTTGCCGCCGTTGGCCTGGCCGTGGGCGTCGAGCTGCTGGCGGAACTCCTTGAGCAGCAGCGTGAAGTTCTGCTTGTCCTCGGCGGCGTAGTGGTTGCCCAGGTGGCCGCCGGAGGAGCCGGGGTACTCCCAGTCGATGTCTATGCCGTCGAAGATCCCGGCCGCGGTGCCCGGGCCGCCGTAGCCGCCCTCGACCGGCAGGTTGCCCTTGATGTACTGGTCGATGCAGGAGGACACGAGCTTCTTGCGGGAGGCGTCGGTCTTGGCCGCGTCACTGAAGTACTTCGAGTAGGTCCAGCCGCCGAGCGAGATGTTGATCTTCAGGTGGGGGTACTTGGCCTTCAGCTGCTTGAACTGGTTGAAGACGCCCACGATCGGCTGGTCCCACTTGTCGGCGACCCCGCTGACGCTGTCCGCCGCGCTGAAGGACTTCTGGTAGTCGGCGTACGAGTCACCCGCGCCGTCACCGGCGTTGGGGTTGTTGTCGTCGCCCGCCGCCTTGTTGGCCTCGAAACAGGTGAGCTCGGTGGGGTGGATGTTGCCGAACGAATAGTTGATGACGTCCAGCTTGCCCGCTATGCCGCGGGTGTCGAGGTGCTTGGGGTGAAAGGCGTTCCCGTACACGCTCCACTGGTCGTAGTAGGCGATGCGGACCCCGCCGGCCGCGGCGGTGGTCGAGGTGTCGGCGGCCTGGGCGGTGCCGAGCCCCGCGAAGGAGGCGAGCGCTCCGGCTGCCAGCGCGGCCGTGGCGGCGGCCGCGATGAGGGGTTTACGGAAGTGCATGAACTGCCTCCGGGGGGTGGGAGGGGCGAGCAAGAAGTTCAGGTGGGAGAAGTGATAGCGATCAGCGCGGCCCCGAGTCAATGGTTTGGACCAAAGAAGGACTAGACCACTCCCGTGCCAAATCCCCTCGTCAGAGACCTGAGCGCACAACAGAAACCGCCCGCCACCCCGGGTGACGAGCGGTTTAAGGGTGCCTTCAGACACCCCCGCGCAAGGTTTCGGCAACAAACCAGCCGAATCGCCTTCGCCTACGGTCAATCAGCTGCGGGCTCCCGCGTCGGCATCCCGTACGCATCTGCGACGAGCCCGTACGAGCGCAGCCGGGCTTCGCCGCTGTGCGCGTTGGCGGTCAGCATCAGCTCGTCGGCGCCCGTCCGCTTGGCGAGGTCGTCCAGTCCGGAGCGCACCTCGTCGGGCGTGCCGTGGACGATGTTCGCGAGCCATCCGTCCACGAATTCCCGTTCCAGGGAGGAGAACGGGTACGCCGCCGCCTCCTCGGGCGTCGGCACCAGCCCCGGCCGCCCGCTGCGCAGCCGCAGCATCGACAGGGCGCCCGTGAGCACCTGGGCTCGGGCCTCCCCGTCGGTGTCGGCGGCGAGCGCCGAGACCCCGATGACGGCGTACGGGGCGTCCAGGACCGCCGAGGGGCGGAAGGTCTGCCGGTAGAGGTCGAGCGCGGGCAGGGTGCCGGCCGCCGAGAAGTGGTGGGCGTAGGCGAAGGGCAGGCCGAGTTCACCGGCGAGGCGGGCGCTGAATCCGGAGGACCCGAGCAGCCACAGCGGCGGCCGCCCGGCGGGACCCTGCACCGGGCCGGGTACGGCGTGGACGCGGGCGTACGGGTGCCCGTCGGGGAAGTCGTCGTCGAGGAAGCGGGTGAGCTCCGCGAGCCGCCTGGGGAACTCGTCGGCGGCCTCGTCGAGGCGCCCGGGCCCGCGCAGCGCGGCGGCCGTGCGGCCGTCGGTCCCGGGCGCCCGGCCCAGCCCGAGGTCGATCCGCCCCGGGGCGAGCGCCTCCAGGGTGCCGAACTGCTCGGCGACGGCCAGCGGGGCGTGGTTGGGCAGCATGACCCCGCCCGAGCCGAGCCGGATGCGGGAGGTGTGCGCGGCGAGGTGCGCCAGGATCACGGCCGGGGAGGAGCTGGCGACCCCGGGCATGGAGTGGTGCTCGGCGACCCAGTGGCGGTGGTAACCCCGGGACTCGGCGAGCCGGGCGATGGCCACGCTGGTACGCAAGGAGGCGTAGGCGGTGCTGCCGGCGCCGACGGTGACGAGGTCCAGGACCGAGAGCGGTACGGGCGCCCGGCCGCGCGCCGTGCCGCGGATCCCGTCGCGGCCCTCCTGCCGATGTGCGTCCCCGCTGTCACTCATCGTCGCTCCCGTCTCGGTTCACCATGCGTACGGCATCCGTGGGCAATCCGTACGAAGAACTCGAACCATGGGCGGCGGCCGGGCATTCCCCGGCACCCTGGGACAGTGGACATGACCATGGCATATGCCAGGTGAGTAGATCCAGGCAGAAGGACTTGATTGAGCCATCAATCTCCTCAACAGACGCTCCACACGGGCCTCTTGATGGCTATCGTGGTAGGGCAAGCGGTAACAACCTGCTAGGGGGAAACCGTGGCGCTGAAGCCCGAGCCGACCGCGCCGTTCCACTCGGTGCAGTACGCACTACGCGTACTCGAAACGATCGCCCGCCACACCGGCGGTGTGACCGACGTACAGATCGCGCGTGAGACCGGCCTGCCCGCGGTCCATCTCAGCCCGATGCTGCTCATGCTGCGCCGAGAGGGGTACGTACTGCAGGTGTCCGACGGCGCCTACGCCATAGGGGACTCCCTTGTCCTGCTCGGCTCCGGCATCAACCGTCAGCAGGCTCTGACGGACAAGCTCCAGGAGACCCTGGACCGCCTCCGGGACTCGGTCGGCGCCGCCGTCTACATCAGCCGGTACGTGGACGGGGAAGTCAAGATCACCCAGTTCGCGGACAGCCCGCGCACCCCGAAGGTGCACGAGTGGGTCGACTTCCGCTCCGCGGCGCACGCCAGCGCGGTCGGCAAGTGCCTGCTGACCCAGCTCGACCAGAACGGACGGCGCGACCACCTGTCTCGGCACAAGATCGCCCGGCTCACGTCGAAGACCATCGTGAACGAGCGCATCCTCTTCTCCCGGCTGGACAGCCAGCCGGCCACGGTGCCGGTGCTGGACCTGCAGGAGTACGCCGTGGGCACGGTCTGCGCGGCGGTCCCGATCACCGCCGGAGCCTCGGTGGGCTGCCTGGCCCTGTCACTGCCCGTCGAGCACGCGCACCGGCTGCGGGCCGCGGCGGACACCCTGAACCGGAAGGCCGCGCCGCTGCTGCTGTCGCTCACGCTGTGAGGTGCGGAGAGCGAGGGGAGCGAGAGGCGCCCGGATCCCGGCGATCCGGGGTTTCCGCGAAGATCCGAGGACCCGAAGACCCGAAGATCCAGGGTCTCCGGCGAGCGCCTCGGGCCACAAACACTTCGGGCGGTTCCCGGTGAACCGGAAACCGCCCGAAGGACAGGTGCGCCGCCAGGGACTCGAACCCCGGACCCGCTGATTAAGAGTCAGCTGCTCTAACCAACTGAGCTAGCGGCGCCTGCTGACAGAGAAAATACTACCTGCTCCTCTGGAGTGCTCAAAACCATTACCCGCGGAGGTACGCGAGGACCGCCGGCACCCGGGCGATGGACCCGTTCGACCGTCCCTCGGCCACCAGGCCCAGCGCCTCCCGCTCGCGCGGGGTCAGCCCGGACAAGGGGTCGCGCCGCCGACGCAGCAGCCGGCGCAGCAGCCTGCGTACGACCTCGGGGTCCACCACCGTGCCGCCGCCGGCCACGGTGACCACCGCGTCGAGGAACCGCTGCACCTGACCGACCCGGTCCTTCAGGAGGTGGCCGCGCGGCTCCCCGGCGGCGCGCAGCCCCCCGTCCGCGAAGCCGGGGGGGCATCCGTACGTCCCCCCGGCCGTGGTCGCCCCATTGGACGCGCCATGAGCTCCGCGGCGGTTTCGGGTGCAGTCGTCGTCCGCATGCCGCCGGAGCTGGCTGCCTGCCGTCAGAACTGGACGTCGGAGCAGGCGTAGAAGGCGTTCGCCGTGTCGTTGATGGTCCAGACGGCCAGGATCAGGTGCCGGCCCGACTTGCCGCTGGGCATGGCGCCTTGGTGGACGGTGGTCATGGCGGGCCGGGCGCCGTTGTAGGCGACCGTGAGGAAGGGCTGGGATTCGAGGGAGGCCCGGGTGAGCGGCTTGGTGGGATCCCAGCCGTTGCGGGTGACGTAGTACTTGAAGTCGGTGGTGGAGTGGTTGGCGGTGAACTGCCACCGGAAGCCGTAGCTCTGGCCACTGGACACCTTGGTGGCGGGCCAGGCGCCGCCGCGCGGGTTGTCGAGCTCCGCGAACTGGGAGTTTCCGCCGGCGCATATTCTGCCGTCGGCGGGACCGGCGGCCGGGAAGCCCTTGAGGCCCTCGACGCTCTGCGGTTCCCACTGGATCTGGCCGCAGTTGGAGACGGTCTTGTTGGCGCAGAGCTTCTGGCGGCTGATGGGGGTGTCGGTGTAGCCGTGACTGCTGGCGCTGGGGGCGCCGAGGAGGGTGATGCCGGCGAGGACACCGAGGCCGAGCGTGGCGGCGCCGGCTCGTTTGGGCATGCGGGAGTTACGCATGATGCTCCTTGAACGTGGGGGGAGTTCGGTGAGAGCGTGCGCACGCGTGGGGATTTAGGTCTAGACCAAGTCCCAGACTATGGACGGGAGTTGTCCGTGTCCATACCAAAGGGGGAACGGGTGGTCCGGTCGGTTCCGGCCACCCGTTCCCCGTACGCCCCCCAGCGCCGTTACTCGGAACGTCCCGTGTAGAAGGCGACGGTGAGGTCCTTCACCAGGGCCTTGCGCTCGTAGTCGTCGAGCTCCACGAGCCCGCGCGACGTCAGCCGGTGGACCGTGTCGTCGACCGCGTCCACGACCGATGACAGCACGGTGTCCCGGTGCTTGGCGTCGATCGCCGCGACCCGGCGGCGGCGCATCGCCTCGGCGACCTCGGGGGCGTACTCGATCCGGGTCGGCTGGGCCGAGAACACCTCGATCCCCACGGCCTCGGTCTCCGCCGCCAGCATCCGCGTCAGCGCGTCACCGACGGCCTCGGCGTCGCGCAGGGTCGGGGCGGCCTCGTGGAAGGCGTCGGCGGGGAGCTGGGACAGGACGCGGGCCATGGCCGATTCGACCTGTTCGGCGAGGTACTCCGTGTGGTCCGCGACGGCGAGGGTGGCCCGGGCCGTGTCCTTGACCTGCCAGACGACCTGGACGACGACCTGGAGGGCGAGTCCGCCCGAGTCGACGGCGGGCATGGGGTCGCTGCGCCAGTGCCGCAGGCGGACGTCGACCCGGCGCCGCAGGAGGAGGGGGCTGACCCAGGTGAGGCCGGTACGCCGGACCGTGCCCCGGTAGCGGCCGAAGAGGGTCAGCACCCAGGCATGGCCCGTCTTGGCGCGCCCCAGCCCGCCGAGGGCGAGGAGGGCGACGATGCCGAGGAAGGCGAGCGGGGGCCAGTGCGTGGCCCGCAGGCCCTGGTAGGCGCGGGGGGCCGCTCCGAAGGCGGCCACCAGGACGGCGGGGACGGCACCTGCCCGCCAGAGCACCGCCGCACAACCGGTGAGGGCGATCCCGCCGACCACCACGCCGATCCAGCCGGGCAGGACCGGGCCGCGATGCTCCCGGAGGCGGTCGTCGCCGCGCGGTACCCGACGGCCGGCGGCGGGGCGGGAGGTGACGGCGGCTCGGGGAGCCGGGGCGGCGGGTTCGGCCGGGGAGGGCGGGGCGGCGGGGGCCTTCTGCCCGCCGCGGAACGGCAGATGGACCGGCACCTCGGTGACGGCGGTCCCCCGGCCTAGGACCACGCGGGGGCCGGGGTGCGGGGCGACGCGGGGGTCGACCCGGATGTCGGCGTGCGGGCCGGGGCGGGGCCCGCCGGGTGCGCCGAGGTGCGGGGTCGAGTGCGGGGTGAGGTGGGGGCCGACCCGCGGGAGGTCCTGCGTATCGTCCTCCTCCCGCTCCATTCCGCGCGCCACCGCCTGCGCGACGATCTCGGCGACGCCCGGGCCGGGCACCCCGGAGGAACCGGGCCGGGTCTCGGGCATCGGCCGGGGGGGCGGTTCGGGCGCGGGTTCGGGCGCGGGTTCGGGCGCGAGCTCGGCCAGGGGTCCCGGCCGCCCGGGCTCCGCAGCGACCGCCGCAACCGGCGGAACGGGCGGAACGGGTGGAGTGGGTGGAGTGGGTGGAGTGGGTGGAGCGGCCGGAACGGGCGGAGCCACCGCGACGGGCACAACCGGCGGAGCGGCCGGAACGGGCGGAACGGGCGGAGCCGCCGGAACGGGCGGAGCCGGTTCCGAGTCCTGCGGGTGCGGGATGGCGGCGGCGACGGGCCGGGCATCGGCACCTGCTTCGCGCTCGGCGCTCCGCAGCCGCAGCGTGGCCACCCCGGCGCGGGCCGGCTCCTCCTGCGGGTGCGGGAGGTTCTGGTCCAGGTCCGGCGCCACCGCCGGCGCCGGCCCGGGCGCCGGTACGTACGCATCGCCCCCGGCGGGCGCGTGCACCGGTTCGGCTTCGGCCCGGGCCCGGGCCCGGGCCCGGGCGGCCGGCACCTCGCTCCACGCGGTATCCGCCGCGGGGGCCGGGGCCGGGAGTTCCGGCGGCGCGGGCTCCGTCGCCCAGGACGGCACCGCGTCGGCCCGGGTGGTCGGGGCCGCCGGAGCCTCCGGAGCCGGCGCCGCGGGAACCGCCGGAACCGCCGGAGCCGGCGCCGCGGGAACCGCCGGAACCGCCGAAGCCGGCGCCGCGGGAGCTGGAGCCTGAACCGGGGCCCGAACCGGTGCCTGAACCGGAGCCACCGGGAGCATCCGCAGGGTGCCCGTCGTCGAGGTCGTGCGCGTGGGGTACATCGTTACCTCCGTCATGCGAACAGCCGGCGCCAGGTTTCCGGGCCCGGGTAGCCGTTGGCCGAGGCGCCGCGCCAGCCCTGGGCACGCTGGAAGGCCTCGACGTTGCGGCGGTCGGCCTCGCCCCAGCGGGGGCCCGGACCGGACGTGTAGTACTTGCCGAAGCCCTTCTTCACCAGCCGGCGGCCAAGGGCGGTGACCGCATCGTGGGACGTGCCCGGGCGGAAGACCGCGGCCCCCGGGTAGGCGCGGACGGCGCCGCGCCCCGGCGCCCCCGTCATCGTCGGCGGGATGTCCTTGCCCTGGCGCCGGACCAGCAGGCGCCAGGTGTGCTCGCCGGGCATCCCGTCCGCCTCGGCGCCCGTCCAGCCCTGGGCACGCTGGAAGGCCTGGGTGGCCAGCCGGTCGGAGTCGGTCCACTGCGTGCCGGCACCCTGCGGGTAGAAGCGGGAGCCGCCGCGGTCGATCAGCATCCCGCCGAGTTGGGCGATGTGCTCGTTGCTGCGCCCCGGGCCGAACTTCCCGGCGCCCGGGAACACCGTCGAGACCGCCGGCTGGGGGCCCGGCGCCGGCTGTTCGGTACCGGGTACCTCCGGAACGATCCCGCCCGTGATCCCGTTGAACCGGTACGGGAGGTACTTCGTGGCGTTGTTCCAGTAGCCGTAGGGCGTCGCCTGCCTCCGCGTCACGGGCCGCGTCTGCTCGTAGGCGATGTAGTGCGTCCGCCGCTCGTCGACCCAGCCGCCGAAGAGGGTGACGTGCGAGCCCTTGCTGGGGTCCGCCGGGTTGTGGAAGAGCAGCATGTCGCCCGGCAGCAGCTCGTCCTTGGTGATCCGGGTGGCGAACTTGTCGAGGCTGCCGGTCCACTCGTTCGTACCGAGGTTCCAGGCCATGGAGACGTAGCCCGAGCAGTCCTGCCGGTATCCGTCGGTCCAGTACTTCGTCATGCTGTACGGGACCTTCGCGTCCAGCCACCGCTTCGCCCGGTTGATGATCGTCGTCCGGTCGATCCGCTTCACGGCGCCCGGCGCACCGGGCGCGCCCGGCTTCGCCTTCGGACCGTGCAGCGGGGCCCGGCCGCCCTGCGGGGAGCCGGGGTCGTCCACGGCCACGGTCCCGGGGGCCGGGGTGGTCACCTCCACCGCGGCCGCGCCGCCACCCCCCAGGACCACTCCCGCGGCGGTGGCGAGCACCAGCGCCCGGCGGGCACCTCGTGCGGCGGGGTGGCCCCCGTCACGCAGCGGTATGGCCCGCCCGCGGGCGAGGGTGCGCCGGCGCTGGGCGCAGCCGCGGCACGCACAGTCGCCCGCGGGCTCGTACTCCTCGAAAGCGGGCGTCGGCATCGGCGTCGGCACATGCGTCGGAGGCTGCATCGTCATGCGGTTCCGTCCACTCCCCTGCTCGTCCACTGGTCGGCCGCCACCGCATCTGGCGGGGCATCAGATTCGGCACGGCCAGACATATCGTGCACGATAAACCCCCTAAACATGGGTTAATCGGACAATGCGGGCGTGGCTGGTCGGGAGCACCGTTACGGGTGGGGTAGAGTTTTCCCTGTCAGCACGCGCCGCTAGCTCAGTTGGTTAGAGCAGCTGACTCTTAATCAGCGGGTCCGGGGTTCGAGTCCCTGGCGGCGCACAGACGGAGGAAGCCCCTCGCAGCGAAAGCTGCGGGGGGCTTCTTCGTTTGCTCCGTCCGGCGGCGCTACGCGGCCGTGCCGCCCGGCCGTACTCCCGCGCCCGTCAGGTACGCGGAGACGACCACATTCGCCGTGTACTCCTTGGCCGCCCTGTCGTACCTGCCCCCGCAGGTGACGAGCCGCAGCTCCGCCCGGCCTTTGATCCGCTGGCCGTACGCCTTGTGCGGGTCGAAGCCCGCGCGCTCGTAGACCCGTATGTCCTCGATCGTGAACTCGGCGACCGACCCGTCCGCCCGCACCACCCGTACCTTGTCGCCGGGCTGCGCCGAGCTCAGGCCGTAGAACACCGCCGGCTTGGACCGGGTGTCCACGTGGCCCACCATCAGCGCCGCCCCGGCGGCGCCCGGCTGGACTCCGCCGCCCCACCAGCCCACCGTGCCCGGACGGTCGTACGGGGGCGCCTCGATCGCGCCGTCGGCGTCCAGGCCCCGGGAGATCACCGGGGCCTGGACGCCTATGGACGGTATGTCGACCCGCTGGGGCCGGGCCCCGGAGAGGGGGGCGTGCGCTACCGGCAGACCCCGGCCGACCGACCCGCCGGCCTGGCCGGCGAGGGGGCCCGGAACTCCGGTGAGCTGCCGGCCCCACAGCCACAGGCCCAGCACCAGCACCGACCAGGCGACGAAGGTGAGCAGCCGGCCGCCGCGCGGGGCCCTGCCCCCGTTCATTCGCCGCTGCGGCGACGGCGCAGGGTCAGCGCCCGGCCCGCGACGGCCAGCGTGGCCGCGGCGGCGAGAACGGCGCCGATCAGCGTGTGCGGCATGCTCGGGCCGTCGCGCCCGTGGTCCTTGTCCGTCGCCGCGGCCGGCCGGGACGTCTCGGCGAGCTCGGCGGCCATGCCGCCGCCGCCCGCGTGGACGGGCCAGACCGGCGAGGGGTGGTGGCTCGGACGGTGGTGGTCGGGACGGTCGTGGTCGGGACGGTGGTGATCCGGGCGGTGGTGGTCCGGCCCGTGGCGGATGACCTCGAGGGAACCGGTCGCCTTCCCCTCCCGGCCGTCGCAGGTGACCCGGATGTCGTGCCAGCCCGGCCGTGCGTACGAACTGATCATCGCCTCGCCGTAGAGGGGCTTGCCGTGGCCGTCCCGGCCGGACAGGTCGGCATCGGCGACGAAGGCCGAGGACTTGGCGGAGCCGGTGGTGCCGTGGCAGCCGCGGACGCGCAGCTCGACCTGCGCCCCCGGCCGGGCCTTCGACGGGGTGGCCCAGACCGTGCCGCGGTTCTCCTCGCCCGCGAGGGCGGTGGGCGCGGCCACGGCGGAGAGGGCCGTCAGGGTGACGGCCACCCCGGTGGCACGGAGAGCGATCCGAACACTGCGCATGGTGAACCTCCTCAGAAGGAGACTCACGCGCGGCGCGCCGCTCCGCACCCGGAGCAGCGCCGTACGGGTCAGGCGCACCGGCCGCGATAAGGATCAGCCGTACGGATCAGCGGTGCGGATCAGCGGTGCGGATCAGCCGTACGCGTCAGACGAGGTCGATCAGGTCCGCGATCGAGTCCACCGTCTTGGTCGGGCGGTACGGGAACTTCTCGGTGTCCGCCTCCGACGTCAGGCCGGTCAGCACGAGGAAGGTCTGCATCCCCGCCTCCAGCCCGGCCAGCACGTCGGTGTCCATCCGGTCGCCGATCATGGCGCTGCTCTCGGAGTGCGCGCCGATGGCGTTGAGGCCGGTCCGCATCATCAGCGGGTTGGGCTTGCCGGCGAAGTACGGCTTCTTGCCGGTCGCCTTCGTGATCAGCGCGGCGACCGCGCCCGTGGCCGGGAGCGGGCCCTCGGCGGAGGGACCGGTCTCGTCGGGGTTGGTGCAGATGAAACGGGCGCCCGCGTTGATCAGGCGGACCGCCTTCGTCATCGCCTCGAAGCTGTACGTCCGGGTCTCGCCCAGGACCACGTAGTCGGGCTCGTGGTCGGTGAGGATGTAGCCGATGTCGTGCAGGGCCGTGGTCAGACCGGCTTCGCCGATGACGTACGCCGTGCCGCCCGGGCGCTGGTCGTCGAGGAACTTCGCGGTGGCCAGCGCGGAGGTCCAGATGTTCTCCACGGGGACGCCCAGGCCCATGCGGGCCAGGCGGGCCTGCAGGTCGCGCGGGGTGTAGATGGAGTTGTTGGTCAGCACCAGGAAAGGCTTGCCGGACTCGCGCAGCCGCTTGATGAAGGCATCGGCGCCGGGGATCGGGGTGCCCTCGTGGATGAGGACCCCGTCCATGTCGGTGAGCCAGGATTCGATCGGCTTGCGCTCTCCCACGTGACTGTTCTCCGCTCTCGGTGGCTTCTGACCTCTGCGCATGTGGTCTCGACCACCCTATCGGGGCCGGGCCGCGGACGCGTTCGGCGTCCACGGCCCGGACGGATCAGCTCAGCTCAGCTCAGCTGGACGTTGTCGACGGTCCAGTACCAGTTGTTGTCTCCGCTGTAGCGGAAGCGGACCTGGACGTCTGTGGCGCCGGCCGGGACCTGGAGCGTGATCGACTCGGTCTTCGCGACCGCGTCGGCGGTGTACGACCTGACCACCGACGGGGCGCCGCCGTTGTAGGAGACCAGGACCTGCGCGCTCTGGCCGGACTCATGGCGGTAGTGCGTCTGGTAGCTCAGCTTGGCCGTGGTGCCCGTGGCACCGCCCGCGACCGGCCACTTGGGGGTGATCAGGGTGGAGTCGAAGGCGCCGGTGTGGCTCTTGTCGTCCCATTCGTCGGAGTCGGCGACGGCGAACACGTCACGGGAGCGGACATTGAGCTCGCGCCACTGGTCGCGCTGCGACTGGCTCCAGAACTCGTCGGTGGCGAAGGCCCAGCCGGCCCACTCGGTGACACCGCCCGTGCCCATCCCGGAGTTGTCCACGGACCAGCCCGCCGGCGGCGTGTGCGTGAAGCCCTTCACGCCCGCCGGGATGCCCGTCTCGTCCACCCGCGCCCGGAGGTTGGGGCGCAGGGTGTCGAAGGCGTCGCCGTCCGGCGTGTGCAGTGCGGTGCCGTCGATGCCGGGGGCGCTGACGCCGACCTGGGCGAGGGCGATCGCGGCGACGTCGACGAGCCGCACGTCGTCCCGTACCGAACCGGCTTGGACGCCCGCGCCCTTGGCGATCACGAAGGTGCCCCGCTCCGCGAGGGTCGAGCCGCCGTGGCCACCGGTGCCGGTGTGGCCGTGGTCGGTGGTGACGAGGATCTTCCAGTTCTCCTGCGCGTACGTCGGGCGGTTCTGGACGGCGGTGAGCAGCCGGCCGACGAGCACGTCGACGCGGGCGATGGCGTCGAGGTACTGCTGGCTGGCGGCGCCGTAGGAGTGGCCGGCCGCGTCGATCTCGCCGAGGTAGACGAAGGCGGCGTCCGGGTTCTGGTCGCGCAGTTCGGTGGAGGCCGCGGCGGCGATCTTAGGGTCCTCGTTGCGGTAGCCGTCGCGGTCGCCCTTGAGGGAGAGGCGCTTGTCGACCTTGGCCGAGAAGATCGGGCCGTTCTGGTCGGTGGACGTGATGGGCTCCCAGTCGGCGGCCGCGTACGTGTTGAGCGCCGGCTTGGCGTTCTCGATGCGGGTCAGGAAGTCGGGGTGGGCCGCGTAGTTCTTGCCGGTGAAGGAGTTGTCCCGCACTCCGTGCTTGTCGGGCCACACACCGGTGGCGACGGTGGACCAGCCGGGGCCCGAAGAGGTGGCGCCCATCGGGTTCGCGTACAGGGTGCTGCGCGCGGTCAGGCCCTGGGCCATCAGGCCGTTCAGGTGGGGCGCGTTGGCGGCCTTGACTCGGTCGAGTACCGCGCCGTCGAGGCCGATGACCAGGACCTTGTCGGTGGAGGCCGCGGGCGCGGCCTCTTCCGCGGTGGCCGTGGTCACGCCGAGGGCGGGGGTGGAGAGCAACACGGTCGCGAGCAGCGCGGTGGCGGTGGCGGCCACGGCGAGGGCGCGTCCGGGCAGGACAGCAGTGGGCACGTACTCCTCCGGGAGGGATCGTGGGGAAGGCGCGGCGGGGTGGGGCGGTGTGACGTGCGGTGCGGCGGTGCGGCGGTGCGGCGTGGCGTGAGGTGCGGCGTGGGGCGGGCCGGACCGGATGTGCGGTCCGGGTCCAGACCGGTTACGCAAGCGTCACTCTCCCGGTCACGGGTGGCCAGAACGTAACCAGTCAGCTTCCGGTCGCCGACTTCCACGCGTCGACGTAGCCGGCGAGGTTCGTGTCGATGTCCGCCCAGTCCGGCTCGAAGATCTCGACACCGGTCATGATCCTGGTGAGCTCGACGGCGTTGGCGTCGGTCGGCTTGACGTCGGCGCGCGCCGGGAAGCCGCCTCCGACCTCGCTGACCAGCCTCTGCGCGTCCTCGCTGAGCAGGTGGTCCAGCAGCTTCTTGCCGTTCTCCGTGTGCGGGGCCTTGTCGAGCAGGCCGGCCGCGTACGGCAGGGCGAAGGTGGTGGGCTTGCCGCCGTCCTTCGCCGGGAACCAGATGCCCAGGTTCGGCATGGACTTGGACTGCGCGAAGTTCATCTGCACGTCGCCGTTGGCGACGAGCAGCTCGCCCTTGTCGGTCTTGGGCGCGAGCTTGCTGGTGGAGGAGGACGGACCGACGTTGTTGGCCTGGAGCTTCCTCAGGTACTCCATCGCCGGTTCCTTGCCGCCGAAGTCGTGCATCGACTTGATGAGGACGGCGGTGCCGTCGCCCGCGACACCGGGGGTGGAGTACTGCAGCTTGCCCTTGTAGGTGGGGTCCAGCAGTTCCTCCCAGGTCTTGGGGGCCTCGGCGAGCTCCTTCTTGTTGTAGATGAAACCGAAGTAGTTGTTGACGACCGAGGTCCACTTGCCGTCGGCGGCCTTGTCGGCGCCGTTGACCTTGTCGGAGCCCTGTGGCCGGTACGCCTGGAGCAGACCCTTGCCGTCCGCCTGCTGGATGAACGGCGGCAGCGTGATCAGCACGTCGGCCTGGGTGTTGGTCTTCTCGCGGACGGCGCGCTGCACCATCTCGCCCGATCCGCCTTCGACGTACTTGACCTCGATGCCGGTCTTCCGGGTGAAGTCGGCGAAGACCTTGTCGTACCAGCCGTCGCCCTTGTCGCTCTTGAGACCGTCGGCGCTGTAGACGGTGACGGTCTTCTCGCCGCCCTCGGAGTCGGCGGAGGAGGAGCCTCCACAGGCGGTGAGGGAGGCGGCGAGGGCGAGGCCGACGGTGACGGGGGTGGTGGTGCGCAGGAACGGGCGACGGCTGCGGGGATGGCTGCGGGGTGTGCTGGGCATGGAACGTCCTTACGGCGCAAGGGAGTCGGTGAAAGCCTGACGTGGCCGGCGGTAGGGCGGTAGTCAGCGGAGGTCAGCGGTACGAGGCTTTGGTCCGGATGCGGGAGACGGCCAGGAGGACCAGCAGGGTGGCGGCCATCAGGACCACGGCGACGGCGGAGCCGGTGAAGAGCGAACCTCGGTCGGTGGCCGTGAAGATGCGGACCGGCAGGGGCATCCAGTCCGGCGGGTAGAGCATCATCGTGGCGCTCAGTTCGCCCATGGAGAGCGCGAAGCAGAGCCCGGCGGCCCCCGTCAGCGACGGCATCAGGAGGGGCAGCCTGACCCGCCACAGCACGTACGCGGGACGGGCCCCCAGGGAGGCCGCCGCCTGCTCGTAGGCGGGGTCGAGTCGTACGATCGCCGCCGAGACCGACTGGTAGGCGAACGCCGTGACGAGGATCGCGTGCGCCAGGACGACGATGGAGCCGGTGCCGTTGAGCAGCAGAGGCGGCCGGCTGAACGCGACGAGCACGGCGAGGCCGACGACCACGGACGGGACGGCGACGGGCAGCATGAACAGCGCGTCCAGGGCCCGCTTTCCGCGCTTCCTCAGCCCGGCGGCGGCGAGCGCCGCCCAAGTCCCGACGGTGAGCGCGAGCAGGCTGGCGACGAGGGCGGTGACCAGGCTGGTGGTCAGCGCCTGGAGGGAGTCGCCGCGGACGGCGGAGGCGTAGTTCCCGCCGGTCGGGCCGGAAGGGAAAGCGCCGGACCAGTGGGTGGCGAAGGAGGCCGCCACCACCACGAGCAGGGGCAGGGCGAAGAGGGGGAGGAAGAGGAGGCCGAAGCAGCCCCAAGCGGCCCAGCGGCCGGTCCTGCTATGCACCAGCACGCTTGCCCACCACCCGGTAGAGGCCGAACAGGCCCACGGAGATCGCGACGTTGACGACGGCGACCACGCAGGCCGCCGAGTAGTCGGATTCCAGGATCGCCTTGCCGTAGATGAGCATCGGGAGGGTCGTGACGTCCTTGGCCCCGGTGAACAGGACGATCCCGAACTCGTTGAGGCACATGACGAGGACGAGGCTGCCGCCGGCGGCGAGGGCGGGAAGGGCCTCCGGAAGGATCACCTGCCTGACGATCCTGGCGGGGCGGGCGCCGAGGCCGGCGGCGACCTCCAGCTGTGCGGTGTCCAGTTGGGAGAAGGCGGCGAGCAGGGGACGCATCACGAAGGGCGTGAAGTACGTGATCTCCGCGAGGAGGACACCCCAGGGAGTGGTCAGGAAGTCGAAGGGGGCGTCGGCCGCGCCGGTGAGGTCGGTCCAGACGCCGTTGGCCATGCCGGCGGTGCCGTAGATGAAGAGGAGGGCGAGGGTGATGAGGAAGGAGGGGAAGGAGAGGAAGACGTCGATGAACTTGGCGACGGCGCGGGCCCCGGGGAAGGGCACGAAGGCGATGACCAGCGCGAGCGCGAAGCCGAGGACGAGACAGCCGACGGTGGCGCCGACGGCGAGCCAGACGGTGGTCCCGAGGGCGTCGCGGAAGGCGGTGGAGGCGAAGACGGAGGCGTAGGCGTCGAAGGCCCCGCCGCCGTTCTCGGGGGTGAGGGACTGCTGGACGACCAGGGCGAGGGGGTAGAGGAAGACCAGCGCGAGCACGACGAGGGGCGGCAGCACCCAGATGCCCCGGGGGACGCTACGGGCCCTCTGCGGGGAGCCGGTCTCCTGCGGGGAGCTGCTCGGGCCGGCCGCGGCGGCGGGCCCGTGGCGGGAGCTGCCCGGGCCGGCCGTGGGGCCCCCCAGCTCACCCGTCCGGGCGGGGTCCGGCTCGGCGCGGGACGGCGGGGGCGGGAGCATCGGCGTGGTGTGTGCCGTGGAGCGGAAGGCGTCAGCCGCCATCGGACACCCCCGCCGACAGCAGCACCGCGTCCCGAGGTTCGAAGTGCAGGGTGACCCGGCCGCCGAGGCGCGGGGTCTCGCGCAGCTCGGGCACGTCCGCCTTGACGCGGTGGCCGTCGATGTCGACGTAGAGCCGGTGCGTGGAGCCGCGCCACTGGACCTCGGCGATGGTGCCGCTGAGCGCGTTGGGGCCGTCCCCGAGGCCGAGCAGGTGCGGCCGTACGCACAGGGTCGCCCCGGAGCCGGGCACGGCGCGGCCCCGGTCCAGTTCCAGCGCGCGCCCGGCGAAGACCGCCCCCGCCTCGGCCACCGTCACCGGCAGCAGATTCGCGTTGCCGACGAAGGACGCGGTGAACTCGGTGCGCGGGGCGCGGTAGAGCTCCTGCGGGGTGCCGCAGTCCTGGAGCCTGGCCCGGTCCATGACGGCGATCCGGTCGGCCAGCGTGAGCGCCTCGACCTGGTCGTGGGTGACGTAGAGAATCGATACGTCGGGCAGTTCGCGGTGCAACCGGGCCAGTTCGGCGAGCATCCCGGAGCGCAACTGCGCGTCGAGCGCGGACAGCGGCTCGTCGAGCAGGAGCACTCCGGGGCGGATCGCGAGGGCGCGGGCGATGGCCACGCGCTGTTGCTGGCCGCCGGACAGTTCGCGGGGATGGCGCTTGGCGTAGGCGGCCATTCCGGTCAGTTCCAGGGCGGCGGCGACCCGGCCGGGGATCTCCCCCCTCGGCGCCTTCTGCGCCTTGAGGCCAAAGGCGACGTTGTCCTCGACCCGCATGTGCGGGAAGAGCGCGTACTGCTGGACGACCATGCCGATGCCGCGCTTGTGCGGCGGCAGCGCGGTGACGTCCTGGCCGCCGATCAGCACCCGGCCCGCGACGGGCCGTACGAAACCGGCGACCGCGCGCAGCGCCGTGGTCTTGCCCGAGCCCGAGGGGCCCAGCAGCGCCATCACCTCGCCCGGCTCGACGGCCAGGTCGAGGGAGTCCAGGACGGTGGTGCCGCCGTAGGCGACGGAGACGGAGTCGAAGCGGATGCCGCTCACGCCGACTCCGCCGGGGAGTCGAGGACGCCGAGGGAGCCGCGGGAGCCGCGGGAGTCGAGGGAACCGGAGACGTCCAGGGCGTCAAGGGCGTCCAGGACCGCCGGAAGTCCGGCGATGGATTCGAGGACGTGGGTCGCGCCGTGTTCTGCCAGCGCCGTGCGGTCGTGGGCGCCGGTGAGGACGCCGGCCACCACGCCGGCGCCGGAGCGTCGGCCGCTGAGCATGTCGTACGCCGTATCGCCCCCGACGACGATCTCCCGTACGTCGGCCACGGCGCCGGTGCGCAGGAACGCGGCCAGCACCATGTCCGGGTAGGGCCGGCCGCGGCCGCCCGCGTCTGCGGGGCAGAGAGTGAGGTCGGCGAGGTCCTGCCAGCCGAGGGCGTCGAGGATGGCGTCCTGGGTGACGCGGGCGAAGCCGGTGGTGAGGACGACGGTGCGGCCGTCGGCTCGGAGCTTCTCGATGGTTTCGCGGGCGCCGGGGAGCGGGGCGACGAGGCCACCGTCGACGAGGTCCCCGTACGCCTCTTCGAAGGCGGAGTTGGCGCGCTGGGCGAGCTCCTGCGTACCGAAGAGTTGGCGGAAGACGGAGATCTTCGATTCGCCCATGGTGTCGCGGACGTAGCGGAGCTTCTCGGCGTGGCCGGGGGTGCCGGGCTCGACGCCGAGGCGCTCGGCGGCACGCTCGAAGGCGCGCTCGACGAGGCCGCCGTCGGCGACGGTGGTGCCGGCCATGTCGAGGACGACCAGGTTCCGGGTGCCCCTGCGGTCGCGGCCACGGTCGCGGGCGGCGTCGCGGTCGCGGTCGACGTCACGGGTGACGTCCCGGGCGACGTCACGATCACGGTCGACGTCGCGGTCGCGGGTCGTGTCGGTCATCTGCTTCACCAGCCCAGTTCGTTCGCGGTCGTCTCGGCGATGGCGGGCGAGCAGGTCATACCGCGCCCGCCCGGTCCGGTCACCAGCCAGACGCCGTCGCCGACCTCCTGGCGGTGGACGACACGGGTGGTGTCGGCGCACTGCGCGTACACGCCCGCCCAGCGGTGCCGGATCTTCGGCAGCGGGCGGCCCAGGAAGGCTTCGACCACCTCGGTGAGGTGCTCGTAGGGGTCTTCGAGGGTGTCGAAGGCGAAGGGGTGCTCGTACGCGTGGGTGTCGCCGATGGTCAGTCCGCCGTCCCGGCGCTGGACCATCAGCAGCTGCATCTTGTGCTCGGCCGCGATCGGCGCCTGGGCCTGACCGGCGTTCAGCTCGTCGAGGGCCGGGGACTTGTAGGCGGGGTAGTAGCGGAAGCTGTCGGCATCCGCGACCGAGGTGGTCAGCTCCTCGCCGAGCGGGGCGGTCTGCATCATCTGGAGCCGGACGCGGCGCACGGGCAGGCCCGGGGCCAGCTCGCGGACCAGGCCGGAGAGCCAGGCGCCGGTGGCGAGGACGATCGCGTCGCCGCGGTGGACGTCGCCGTGGTCGTCGCGGACCGCGGCGGCGGCGACGACCTCGCGGACCTCGCGGCCGGGGAGGAAGCTGTAGCGGCCGGAGGCCTTCAGGGCCTCCCGGAGGTGGAGCTGCGCGGTGCGCGGCTCCACGGCCGCGTCCCGCTCGCACCACAACGCGGCCTCGAAAGCGCCGCGCAGGGCCGGATTGATGCCCCGTGCCTCGGCGGCGGTGACCAGCTTGTAGCCGCGGGCGGCGGCGTCGGGGCGGGCCACGGCCGCCTCCGCGACCGCGTACTCGCGGGCCGTGCGGACGGGGGTGAGGGAGCCGATCGCGCGGAAGCCCAGCCCGGGCACCCGCGCACCGATGCGCTCCCAGAGCTCGCGGGCCCGCAGGGCGGTGTCGAGTTCCTCGCCCCCGGCCCGCCCGCTGACCCAGATCTGGCCGAAATTGCGCAGTGACGCGCCGCGGGCCTCCGCTTCTCGCTCGATCTGGACGACCTCGTGGCCGCGTTGGACTGCTTGCCAGGCGTGCATGGTGCCGACCACGCCGCCTCCGACGACTATGACTCTCACGGCGTCCACGGTGGCCGGGAGCCGTGACCCGGGAGGATCGGCCCGGCAACGTGCCGGTGAACAGCCCCCGACACTTGGACTAGACCCGTTATCTTACTGTGATCTCTATGGGTCCTCTTGCGATCGGTTCGGGAGGATCCGCTCGGGCGATTCGGGCCGCAGGCGGGCCGTGAAGCTGAACCGGTCCCCACGGTAGAGCGAACGCACCCGCTCCAGGGGACGCCCGTCCCGGTCCCGCGAGAACCGGTGGATGAGCAGCATGGGAAGGGCGGGAGGAGTGCCGATCAGCAGGGCTTCGCGCGGGGTGGCGAGGACCGTCTCCAACTTCTCGTCGGCATCGCCGAAGGAGATGCCGAGGCTGTCGCGGAGGTACCCGTAGAAGGAGGAGTCCGGCTGGAAATCGATGTCCAGGCGGGGCGCTCGGGCCACCCGGACGTACGTGCTCTCCAAGCCGACCCGCTCGTCGTCGGCGAGCAGGACGCGCTCCAGGTGCCAGACGGGCTCGCCCGGCTCGGCGCCGATGCCGGGGGCGAGGCCGGGCGGGCAGGGCAACTGCTCCAGGCCGATGAGATGACGGCCCGGGCGGCGGCCCTGGCGGCGCACTCCCTCGGTGTAACTGGCGAGGGAGAGCGGCTGTTCCAGCTTCGGGCCGGCGACTACGGTCCCCCGGCCGGAGCGGCGCAGCCGGCCCTCCAGCAGCAGCTCGCGCAGGGCTTGGCGGACGGTCTCGCGGGAGACTTCGTACCGCTCTGCGAGGATCCGCTCGGTGGGCAGCGCGCCGCCTTCGCCGAGCTCGTCGAGGAGCTCCGCGATGCGGGCCTTGACGGCGTAGTACTTGGGGATGCGGCCGTGCTCGGGGATGCCGGAGCGGACCGGGGAGCCGGGGCGGTGGGGCTGGGTCTGGTCTTCCACGGTGGGACTCTATGCGGGGCAGGTGTACGGGCCGCCGCGCGGAGCGTCGTACGGGGAGACGTACGGGGACACGTACGGGACATCGCGCGGCGCGTCGTACGGGAGGTGTGCGCGGCGCGTCGTACGGGAGTGTGCGCGGCGCGTCGTACGGGGAGACCGGGCGGGGCCGCCGGGCGGTCGGGCGGTCGGGCGGTCGGGAGCCGGGCGTCGGGCGTCGGGAGGCGGGAGGCGGATGGCGGGGTTCAGCGCGCCGGAGGGCGCAGCCGACGGGCCGCCAGCAGGAGTCCACCGCCGGCGGCGAGGGCGGTCACCGCGCCGACGCCCGTGGCGTACGCCCACTCGCGGTGACCGGTGCGCGCCAAGGCCGCCGCCTCGACGGGATCCTGCGGGCCCTCGACGGTGAACCGGTAGCCGCTGGTCTCGCCGACCCAGTCTCCGTCGTCCCCCTTGCGCTGGACGAGGGCGGCGTCGGCGACGACCTCGCCGACCGGGGCGTCGGGGGCGAAGGCGAGGCCGACCCGCACGGTCCGCGAGCCGCCGGCGCCGACGGTGAAGCCGGGGAAGGCGTCGCCGCCGTCGAAGACGGCGATGATCTCGTCGCGGTCGGACCGTTCCAGGCTGACGGGGAAGGTACCGCCCGGGGCCTCGAACTCCATCCGCAGGTGGGCGGGGCGCAGGGTGCGGGCCTTGTCGGTGAAGACGACGACGGGGTGAATGGCCTTGCACTCGGAGTCGGTGGTGTTCGCCAGGTCCAGGTACCAGGTCTGCGGCTCGCCACCGGTGCGGTACACGGCCGGGCCGCCGCGGATCCGCGCCCCGATGGGGAAGGCGGTGCTCTTGCTGTCACCGCAGGTGGCCTGCGCGCGGGACGGCAGCGCGGGAGCGGGCCGGGCTCCGCCGCCGGTGCCGACGTCTGCGGTGGCGGTGGGTGAGGTGGCGCCGGCCAGGGCGGTGGAGAGTACGGCGGAAAGGGCGGCGGAGAGGGCAAGGGCTTTGCGTAGTCGCATGGAAGACCTTCGCTGCTCGCCGGACGGGACGATGGTCGGACGAGGTGACAATCACCCCGGTCCTGAGCGCACCCTGCCACGCACGCGCGACTGCCTGCCGCGCGCCCCGCCCGAGTTGCTCTGGTTTACGCCCGATTGGCGGACCGCGTCAAGGGGGCAACGGCTCGCGACCTCAGCGGAGTCGCCAGAGCCGCGGCTTCAGCCTCAGTCTCAGCCCCAGCTCCAAAGGAGCCTGCCATATGACCCAGGTCACACGGGTGGGATCGAGGAGAAGCGATGATTTCCGATCAGCGCGACAGTCTCTATTGCCGTAACCCGCAGCGAGTAAGAGGAAGAGGAACGAGTCCATGCGCATCGTCATCAGTGAGTTCATCAGCCTGGACGGCATCGTGCAGGCGCCGGGCGGCAAGGGCGAGGACACCGACGGCGGGTTCGCCCACGGCGGCTGGACTCACCCGTTCTTCGACCCGGAGGTGGTGGGCGGCGCCTTCGACGACGCGACGAGCAAGGCCGAGGCACTGCTGTTCGGGCGCCGCACTTGGCAGACGATGGCCGGGGCGTGGCCCGAGCGGGCGGGCGACCCGTTCGCCGACCGGATGAACGCCCTCCCGAAGTACGTCGTGTCCCAGACGCTGCGCGATGACCAGCTGACGTGGAACAACACCACGCGCATCCCCGGCGTCGAGGCCGTGGACCGGATCCGGGAGCTGCGCGAGGCCGACGGTGGCGACCTGCTGGTCATGGGGAGCCCCACGCTGGTGCGCACCCTCCTGGGCGAGGGTCTCGTCGACGAACTGCGGCTCATGGTCATGCCGGTGCTCCTCGGCGGCGGCAAGACGATCTTCCCCGACGACGGCGGGCTGCGGACGCTCGAACTGGTCTCCACGGTCGTCAGCGACGCGGGCGTGCACGTGTGCACCTACCTGCCGGTGGCGGGCAAGTAGACCGGTGCCCGACGCCGCGGCGACCACCCGCCTGCGGCACTGCCGGTACGGAGCCCGCTGTGGACGGCGACCACCCGCCTGCGGCACTGCCGGGCCCACCTCCGGCTCCCGTCGTCACGACGCGGCACGGGCCGACCCGGCACCGGGCACCCTCCCCCCTCCCCGGCCGGCCAAGGCGCGACGGCCGGGATCGGCCCGGCAGGTTTTGGTACGCCCGCCAGCCCACGCAGCCGCGGGTCGGCGCCCGAGCCGGTCCCCGCGCTGGGGCGTCGCCTTCAGGTGTGGCCGAAGAAGGGGGCCAGGGTCAGTTCCGCCGCGCCCTCCGCGACTCCGGTACCGGCCAGGGCGACCGTGGGCGGGTTCGGGGTCAGCGCGCGGGCCGCGAGCACGGCCCGGACCCCGGCCACGAAGACTTCCGGGGCAGCCGCCACGACGCGGCCACCCAGGAGGACGCGGTCCACGTCCAGCAGCGCCACCAGGTTGGCCGCCCCCTCGCCCAAGATCCGCGCCGCCCCGGGCAGATCACCTCGGGCCACCGCCGCCAGGCAGAGCACCTCCGCGCAGCCCCGTCCCCCGCACCGACAGGGCGGGCCGGCCAGGTCGAGCACTTGATGGCCGAACTCGCCCGCCGCCGAGCGGGCACCCCGGTAGACCGCGCCGTCCAGCCGCAGGCCCGCGCCGAGGCCCGTGCCGACGTGCAGGTACACCGAGGTCCCGGAGCCGGAGCCGTGGTCGGAGCCGTGGTCGGAGCCGTGGTCACCGGAACCGGAACCGGAACCCAGCCCCTGCCCGAACCCCGACCGCTCGCCGGCCCGCGGCCCGGGTCCCACGCCCCGACCCGCCCCGGCCGCCCCCGCATTCGTGTCCTTGTCCAGCAGCACCGGCAGCCCCAGCCGCTCCTCCAGCACCTCCCGCAACGGGAAGCCCTCCCACTGCGGGAAACCGGTCACCCGGCCCATCACCCCGGCGCGGTGGTCGAGCGGCCCCGGCGCAGCCACCCCGACACCCAGCAGCGGCGCGAGCCCCTCCGCATCGCAGACCCGCGCGACCGCCCGTACGACCGCCTCCACCACCACGTCCGGTCCGGCCCCGAAGTCCAGCGGGCCGCCGCTCTCGGCGACGACACCGCCCGCGAGGTCCACCCGTACCGCCCGGAGCTCGTCGCGGTCCAGGTGCACGCCGACCGCGTGCCGGGCCTCCGGCACCAGCCGGAGCAGGGTGCGCGGTTTGCCGCCGGTGGACGCGGCCCGACCGGCCTCCGCGACCAGCCCCTCGGCGGCGAGCCTCGCGGTGATCTTGCTGACGGCCTGCGGGGTGAGTCCCGTACGGGCGGCGAGTTCCGTGCGGCCCATGCCCCCCGGCCCGGCGCCGCGCAGCAGGTCCAGCAGCAGCGCCTCGTTGTGTCCGCGCAGCGCCGGCAGATTCACCCCGCCACGACCCCAGCGCCCGTCCCCGTCGCCGCTATCCCTGATCACCGCTACCCCTGTTCACCGGCCCATTGTCCACCTTCCTTGCACTTCGGCAACACTGTTGCCAAAGTGGTGGACATGAACGCCACCGCCCCGCTCCGCGTCGGACTCATCGGCTACGGACTCGCCGGCTCCGTCTTCCACGCCCCCCTCGTGGCCGCCACCGACGGACTCGTCCTCGACACGATCGTCACCTCCGACCCCGCCCGGCAGGCTCGGGCGCGTGCCGAGTTCCCCGACGTCCGCATCGCCGGGTCCGCGGCCGAGCTCTGGGACCGCGCGGAGACCGCTCCCACCGCGCCCGGCCTCGACCTCGTCGTGATCGCCTCCCCCAACAAGACCCACGTCCCGCTCGCCACGGCCGCCCTGACCGCCGGCCTCCCCGTGGTCGTGGACAAGCCGCTCGCCGCCACCGCCGCCGAGGCCCGCGAACTCGCCGCCCTCTCCGAGCGGACCGGGACGTTCCTCTCCGTGTTCCAGAACCGCCGTTGGGACAACGACTTCCTCACGCTGCGCCGTCTCCTCGCCGACGGCGAGCTCGGTGAGGTGCAGCGCTTCGAGTCCCGCTTCGAGCGCTGGCGGCCCCAGCTCAAGGGCGGCTGGCGCGAGTCCGGCGCCCCGGAGGAGATCGGCGGCCTGCTGTACGACCTCGGCAGCCACGTCGTCGACCAGGCTCTGGTGCTGTTCGGGCCGGCGGTACGCGTCTACGCGGAGACCGACGTGCGCCGTCCGGGAGCCGAAGCCGACGACGACACCTTCATCGCGCTCACCCACGCGAACGGGGTCCGCTCGCACCTGTACGTCAGCGCGACCACCGCCCAACTGGGCCCGCGGCTACGTGTCCTCGGCTCGCGGGCCGGCTACGTGAAGTACGGCCTCGACCCGCAGGAAGGCGCCCTGCGGGAAGGTCTGCGACCGGGAACGGGTGCGCCGTGGGGCGAGGAACCCGAGCACCTCTGGGGACGGCTGGGCTCCGGCGAGTCCCCGCTGACCGGCGGCGGAACCCCGGTACCGACCACGCCGGGCGACTACCCCGCGTACTACGCGGCGGTGGCGGCCGCCCTGCGCGAGGGCGGGCCCGCGCCGGTCACGGCGTACGAGGCCGCGCACTGCCTCGACGTACTGGAGGCGGCCCGCACGTCGTCCCGCGACGGGGTGATCGTGAAGGTTCCTGCCGCCGCGTCCGATACGCCATAGGGAGCCGGAGGACAGGAACCCGTGGTCGGCGCCCGCCGGAACCGCGGGGCACGCATACGGGAGGGTGGGGGGGGGGGGGGGGGGGCGGGGGGGGGGGGCCGGCGCCGCCCCAAGCTCGACGAGAAGCGACCCGGCGAGCCCTCACGA
>NZ_JBEXNN010000030.1:0-65642 GCF_040611115.1 Streptomyces sp. NPDC003038 | reverse complement strand
GGGGGGGGGGGGGGGGGGGGGGGGGGGGGGTGGCTCCGCCGGCGCCCCCCCCCGGGCGCCCCCCACCCCCGGGGGGGGGGGCGCCGCCCCCCCCCGCCCCCCCCGCTTCCGGCCTTCCTGGCTCAGCCAAGCTAGCCGCCCGGACCTCGGCTTCCGCCGGGTTCGGGCCCCGCGGGGCGATCCTTAGGGTCCCGTTAAGGAAGCCCTAAGCGGGCCCACAGGAAGAGTCCTCTCCAGGACCGCTCAGGGGAGGAGCGCGGCCAGTCCCGCCGGCGTTCTGGCCTGCTCGTCCAGCGCGTCGAGGGCCCGTACGGCCTGCGCGGCCGCCTCCGGGTCCTCGGCTGCCAGCCCGCTCGCGGCGAACTCCTCCTCGTCCAGCCTCAGTACGCGGCTCCCGTCGGCCGATACCCACAGGTCGAGGTCCAGGTCCTCCACCACGATCTCCCCGTCCCGCACCACCGCCGGGCGCGTGACATCGCAGTACCAGCCCTTCAGGACGCCGTCGCCGGTCCACACCTCCTTGACCGCGTACCAGCGCGTCCGCCAGAAGTGCTCGACGAACACGTCGCCCGGCTCGAAGCGCACGAAGCCGAAGTCCCGTACGCCCTCGGCCGCCCAGGGGGCGCGCACGGAGATCCGGTCGCCGTCGTCGGACACCCGCGCCGCGGGATAGCGGATCTTGACGCGTCCCGCCTTGACCAGCGTCACGTTCACCTGCCCGCCCGCACCGGACGCCAGCCGCTTCGCGAACCGCGTCTCGGTCGCGCAGATCTCGTATCCGAACCACTTGTTGACGGCCAGCATCGGCTCGTTCCCCGCGTCGTTGCCGGTGAACGCCTCCGTGTACCCGGCCGCACGCGCCCGGTGCAGGGACGCGGTCTTGGCGAGCTTGGCCAGGCCCCGGCCGCGGAAGGCGCGCAGCGTGCCCGTCATCGCCGAGGCGTAGCGGGTGGCGCCGTCGGTGTGCGCGGCGGTGAAGGCGGCCACCGCGCCGTCCACCAGGACGACGGTCGTGAGCTCCTTGTCGAGGGCAGGGTTGTTCCAGGTGTGGGCGAGCCAGTCCTCGTAGTCGTCGAAAGCGGCGCCCACGTCACCCGGTTCGTCGGAGGTGGTCTCCGCGTCGGCCTCGAAGAGCGGACGCGGATCGGCGGCGAAGGCGGAGCCGGGGCGCAGCTCGACGCCGGGCGGGAGGGCGTCCGGGAGCGGCGGCAGGTCGGCCGACGCCAGGTCCAGGCGCAGGAAGTGCGCTGAGCGGCTGGGACGGTAACCGCGCCGCTCGGCGAAGGCCCGGTGGGCGGGCTTGTCGAGGACCCAGGCGTACGTCTCCACCGCGCCCTCGGCCGCGAGGTGCTCCTCGGCCGCGCGCAGCAGCAGCCGGCCGGCGCCGAGGCCGCGGTGCGCGGGGTCGACGTACGCGTTGACGAACGACCGTCCCGGCTCCGGGCTGTCGTAGGCGATGCCCACCTGGGCGGTGCCGATGACGAGGCCCTCCCGGGTCTCGGCGACGAGCAGGCGGTAGCGCTTGTCGGGGTGCGCGGAGGAGAGCTCGAAGCCCACACCCCCGACGGTGGTGATCATGAACGGGAGGGCGGCGCGGCGTACCCTCACGACGGACTCCGCGTCCGCCGGGTCGTTCGGGCGCAGGTCACGAATGAGAACGGTCATGGCGCCGACGCTACGGGGGGCGGCGCGGCCGGCGCCTCCGAATTTCCGGGCCATGGGGGACAATCGGCCACGTGACCTCGACGAACCTGAAGATCGCCATCGACGGCTCGGCCGGCTCCGCCGCCCCGTACGAACAGCTGCGCGCGCAGATCGCCGACCGGGCCCGGTCGGGGAAGCTCCCGGCGGGATTCAAACTGCCCACGGTGCGGGGACTGGCGGAGGAGCTGGGGCTCGCCGCGAATACGGTCGCGAAGGCGTACCGGGCGCTGGAGGCCGACGGGGTGGTCGAGACGCGGGGCCGGAACGGGACCTTCGTCGCGGCGACGGGCGACGCGGCCTCCCGCGAAGCCGCGGCGGCGGCCCAGGCGTATGCGGATCGCGTGCGCAGGCTGGGGCTGACGGAGGCGGAGGCGGTAGCCGCCGCGACGGCCGCCCTCCGGGCCCGGTACGCCGCCCGGTAGCGTCTCGGGCCCGCCCGCGGGGGCGCGGCTGACCGCACCGCACCGCACCGGCCCGCGCCGCCGCCGCTGCTGGGGCTCCGCCCCCGACCCGCGCCTCAATCGCCGGCGGGGCTGAAGGTTCCGCCCGGCGATTGAGGCGCGGGTCCGGGCAGCGCCCGGGTGGCCCGGCGCAGCCGGCCCGCCGTCGTAGCCCGCCTCCTGCGCTGGCGCAACTCCAACGCCCGCCACCCCGACGTCCTGGCCGCCCAACGCAAGGAGCGCGCCCGCATCCGCAGCGAGAAAGGCATCCGCTGGGGTGGATGCCTCGTCACGGAAGCCGCGTGACGATCCGTTTCCCGGCCCTCAGCCCTGATCGAGCGGATTGGAAACAGTCCGCTCCGCCCACTCTCCCGCTACCAACTGCGCCGCCGCGCAACCCGGCTTACGCTCTGCCTGGTCCTGGAACAGGCGCACGAAGGACTTGGCGAATCCCAGCCGGGGGTATGCCCCAACGAGTGCGTCCGTGAAAGACGGGCCGAAGGCTTCCAAGCCCGCCCCGGATACATCCGCGCTCGTCCCCACCTGCAACAGCCGGCTCTCTACGTCTACTTCCGGCGCAACGTCGTCCCGCATATGGAGCACGATCAGCTCAGCCGCCCGGTCGCGTCGCTCAGTCGGCCAGCCGAGACCGGCCGTGAAGACCCGCGCCAAGTGGCCGCCGGCCTCTTCAAAAGAGAGCGTGTAGCTGTCGAAGGCCGGGGTGAGAGCCAAGTCGTGCAGCAACGCCGAGACGAAGAACAGCTCGCGGTCGAAGCGAAGGCCACGTGCCTCGGCCCAGGCCGCGCCGAAGAAGTATGACCGCACAGAGTGGTGGTACAAAGCCTCGTCAGCGTATTCCGCGCAGACCAGCCGCGCCGCCTCCGCCGCCCGCCCCTCGGGTACACGTACCCCTGCAACCTCGATCAACATCCGCCCCAGCCCCTTACAACCGGACATCATTCCGCTATGAGCATCTTAGCCAGGGCTGAACTCCCGCTCCGGTGAACGTTTCCGGCCACAGCACTAGAGGTAGAGGCCCGCCTCCGAGCTGTGCGGCTGCGGCGGCAGCATCGCGGCCGGCCCCGTACCGCGCCTGAGAGCGAACAGTTCCGCCAGCGTGGCACCTTCGCGAGGGACGTCCTCGTCCGTGCCCAGCCAGTCCGCCGCCTCGCGATGGGTCAGGCGGCCGACCTCGATGCGGGCGAGGCACCGCCCCGGCCGGACCACGGCGGGGTGGAGGCGTTCCAGGTCCTCGTTCGTCGTCACACCGACCAGGACGTTGCGCCCCTGTCCCAGCAGACCGTCCGTCAGGTTCAGCAGCCGGGACAGCGCCTGTCCGGCGGTGTGCCGGGCTTCGCCGCGGATCAGCTCGTCGCAGTCCTCCAGCAGCAGCAGCCGCCAACGGCCCTTCGCCGTGCCCTCGTCCTCGCCGATCGCGATGTCCATCAGGTAGCCCACGTCGTTGAACAGCCGCTCGGGGTCCAGGACGCAGTCCACCTGGCACCAGTCCCGCCAGGAACGGGCCAGCGTGCGCAGGGCGGAGGTCTTGCCCGTGCCGGGCGGGCCGTGCAACAGGAGCAGCCGGCCCGCGATGTCGTCCGGCGTCAGCTTCATCAGCCGGTCCATCGCCCCGGCCACCGGGGCCGTGTAGTTGGGCCGCACCTCGGCCCAGGTACCGGCCGCGATCTGGCGGGTCGTCCGGTACGGGCCGCGGCGCGGGGAGACGTACCAGAAGCCCATGGCGACGTTCTCCGGCTGCGGCTCGGGCTCGTCCTGCACCCCGTCGGTGGCCTTTTCGAGGACGCTGGAGGCGAGTTCGTCGCTCACCGCCGTCACGGTGACGTCCGCGCCGCGGCTCCAGCGGGAGACGAGCACGGTCCAGCCCTCGCCCTCGGCCAGGGTGGCGCTGCGGTCGCTGTCGCGCGCGGAGCGCAACACGGTGGCCGCGGGCGGCAGGAGGGTCGCTCCGGCCTTCACCCGCTCGATCGACACGCTGTGCGAGTAGGGCTGCTCGCCGGACGCGAAGCGGCCGAGGAACAGCGCGTCGACGACATCCGACGGTGAGTCACTGTCATCGACGTTGAGCCGGATCGGCAGCGCGTCATGCGGGTTGGCTGGCATGGCGCCCATGATCCGGCACGCGATGCCCCGATGCACCCGTGTTTCGCCGGATCGGTGCCCGAATTCCCCCTTCAAACGCACCGGGAGTGAAGATTCGGCTCGCAACCCCACCCCGAACATTCTTGGCATGGACACTTCCACCAATGCTCGGCTGCTTGTACCACGGACTCAGGAGTAACCCCCCCCACAAGGAGCCGCACACACATGAGCATGAGACTGGCGCGTTTCGCTGCCTTGACCTCCACCCTGTTACTCGCCGCGGGCACCGCCCTGTTGGGCGCCGGCCAGGCAACCGCCGCCGCCCGGGCCGACTTCGGCTACGTCGCCCTCGGCGACTCGTACTCCTCCGGCGTCGGCGCCGGCAGCTACGACAGCGCGAGCGGCGCCTGCAAGCGCACACCCCGCGCCTATCCGGCCCTGTGGGCCGCCGCCCACTCCCCGCAGACCTTCTCCTTCACCGCCTGCTCGGGTGCTCGAACGGGTGACGTCCTCGCCAACCAGCTCGCCCCGCTGAACTCCGGCACCGACCTCGTCAGCATCACCATCGGCGGCAACGACGCCGGATTCTCCGACGTCATGACGACGTGTGTGCTCCAGTCCGAGTCCACCTGCGTCAACCGGGTCAACCAGGCCAAGGCGTACGTCGACTCCACCCTCCCCGGCCAGCTCGACCAGGTCTACAACGCCATCGACGGCCGGTCCCCGAACGCCCGCGTCGTCGTCATCGGCTATCCCCGCTTCTACAAGCTGAACGGCACCTGCGCCGCCGGGCTGACCGAAGGCGAACGCGCCGCCATCAACGGCGCGGCCGACCACCTCAACGCCGCCATCGCCAAGCGCGCCGCCGACCACGGCTTCACCTACGCCTCGGTCGTCGGCTCCTTCACGGGTCACGAGATCTGCTCCGGCAGCGCGTGGCTGCACAGCGTCAACTGGGGCAACATCGGCGAGTCGTACCACCCCACGGCCGCCGGACAGTCCAGCGGCTACCTGCCGGTCTTCACCAACGCGGCCTGACGGCCAGGCCTACGGGCTCGCGGCAGGGCTCGCGGCCGGGCTCTCGTCCGGACTCCCGGCCGGGCTCTCGTCCGGACTCGGGGCGGGGCTCGCCGTCGTCGGATCCGGTGAGCCGGTCGCACCAGGGGAGGAGGCCCCGCTCGTCGGGGTCTCCTCCTCGCACGTCACGGAGAAGTCCACCCACTGCGAGGTCTCCTGCGCGGGCGCCCGGACCTCCAGCCGGACCGCGTCGTGGAAGACCCCGCCCGCCTGGTGGGTGAGCTCGGTGTGATCCAGCTTCAGGCTCCTCGGCCCGTCCGCCGCCAAGGTGACGGACTGCCAGCTGGGACCGGAGCTCACCCCGCCGCGCGCGGTCCAGCGGTACTCCAGCACCGTGGGGGTACGGGCCACCTCCACGGTGGCGGTGAAGGCGGGGGCGCGCTCGGCGGGCGGCGGGCAGGTGCCGCTGTAGGCGGTGCGTACGGCCTGGACGGCCACGGCCACCTGCTGCGCGGGCATGGCGGACGGCGACACGGACGGGCTCGCGGAGGGTGCCGTGGTCGCGGCCCGCGAGGAGGCCGGCGCACCCGTCGGGTGGCCGCCGTTGCCGCCGCCCGCCTCCTCACGGTCCTTCAGCAGCAGCCACGCCAGCAAGGCCAGCGCCAGCAGCAGCACCAGGATCCCGGCGGTCAGCACCAGCCCGGCCCGCCCCCGGGGCGCCGGCCCGGGCGCGGCCGGCCCGCCGGACGTCGGCACGGGCGGAGTCGGCGCCCCGTACGGCCGGGCCCCCCGCGGCTGCCGCGGCCCGTGCGGCTCGTGCGGCTCGTGCCGGATGCCGCGGGTGGCGGCCGCCGGCGTGTCCGGCCCCGACCGCGGCCCCGACGCCGGTCCCGACACCGGCCCGCCGGAGTCCCGTACGGCCCCGCCCGCCCCCACCACCCGCAGCATCCGCGCCGCCTCCGCCGCGGGCAGCCGCTCGGCCGGGTCCTTGCGCAGCAGCCCCTCCAGTACGGGCTCCAGCGGCCCGGCCCGGCGCGCGGGCGGCAACGGTTCGTCCACCACGGCCCGCAGCGTGGCCAGCGCGGTGTCCCGGCGGAAGGGCGAGCCCCCCTCGACGGCCGCGTACAGCATCACTCCGAGCGACCACAGGTCCGCTTCGGGGCCGGGGTCACGGCCCAACGCCCGCTCCGGCGCGAGGAATTCTGGCGAGCCGACCACCTCGCCGGTCATGGTGATCGCGGAGGAGCCCTCCAGGCTGGCGATCCCGAAGTCGCTCAGCACCACCCGGCCGTCATTGCCGATCAGTACATTGCCGGGCTTGACGTCCCGGTGCAGTACGCCCGACTCGTGCGCGGAGCGCAGCGCGGCCAGGACCTGTTCCCCGATGTGCGCGGCCCGCCGCGGGCTCATCGGACCCTCGGCTTCCAGTACGTCGGCCAGCGAGAGCCCGCGCACCAGCTCCATCACGATCCAGGGCCGGCCGCCGTCGGTGGCCACGTCGTAGACGGTGACGACCCCGCGGTGAGAGATCCGGGCCGCCGCCCAGGCCTCCCGTTCCAGCCGCCGGTACATGCGCTCCAGTTCGGCCGGGTCCAGTCCGGCCGGCGCCCGTACCTCCTTGACGGCGACCTCCCGCGCCAGCACCTCGTCCCGGGCTCGCCACACGATGCCCATGCCGCCCCGGCCGAGCGGATCCAGCAGCCGGTACCTGCCCGAGATGACACGATCGGCGCCCGATTCCGCCCCGGCGTCCTGTCCGCCGCCTCCGCCGCCACCGCCGTCACCCACGTTCCCACTCACGCGAGGGCCCCCCAATGCGTCCATGTGTTACCGGGTGATCACTTCAAGTTAGCGCAGGGGGCGTGAAGTGGCCCGTGTCGTGACGCGACTCGCGGTGAGGTCT
Organism: Streptomyces sp. NPDC003038; assembly: GCF_040611115.1. Taxonomy (NCBI): domain Bacteria; kingdom Bacillati; phylum Actinomycetota; class Actinomycetes; order Kitasatosporales; family Streptomycetaceae; genus Streptomyces; species Streptomyces sp. NPDC003038. Next base: position 58,478 of record NZ_JBEXNN010000030.1, on the reverse strand, counting down.
TCCGTGCCCGGCTCCTCTGTGCGGAGAGTGACGGGCGACTCCGCTGAGTAATCGTCAACTCCCGTTCCACGCAGGGGGAATTCACACCACCGGGATACCCGGGCGCGACGCGGGGGCGATAGGGTTAATCTGCCCGGGCCGGGTGCCCTCGTACGGGTGGGGAGAGATCATGGAACAGATAGCAATGCGCAGCAGGCCGCCTCGCGTGCCTGCCGTCACGTGCGGTGGCAACGCGACCAGTTCGCGCCTCGACCGCCATCTCGCCGTGCTGGGCGGGCCCGCCCTCCCGCACCGTGAGACGGCCGAGGCGACGCTGCTGATGCGGGAGCTCACCTCCCGCGACCACACGCACCGTCTGCGGAGCCGGAGCGCGCGCGTCTCGCTCTTCGCGCCGCTGCGCCGCCTGCGTCGCACGCTCTTCGGCAGCCGCCGCTCGTAACTGCCCGCCCACCCCACGCCGTTCACCCTCCGGCTCTCCGGTTTCCCGGCCCTACGCCACCACACCGTCCCGCCGCAGTGCCGTGATCTGCGCGCCCGTCATCCCCAGGGCGCGCAGCAGGGCTCCGGTGTGTTCGCCGAGCGCGGGCACGGCACCCATGTGCGGTGCCGCGCCGCCCGGCAGCCCGATCGGCGGCAGCAGGGCCCGTAGCGGACCGGCCGGTGACCCCACCGTCCGCCAGCGGTCCCGAGCCGCCAGCTGGGGGTGCCCTGCCAGCTGCGCCACCGAGTTCAGCCGCGCGCAGGCGATGCCCGCCGCCTCCAGCCGCCCGATCGCCTCGTCCGCGTCCAGCCGGGCCAGCGCCTCGGCGACCACCGCATCGGTCTTCTCGCGGTTCGCGGTACGTGCCGCGTTGGTCGCGTACGCCGCCTCCTCGGCCAGTTCCGGCCTTCCCAGGACCTGCTGGGCGAGCCGCCGCCATTCGCGGTCGTTCTGCACCGACAGCAGCACCCGGTCCCCGTCGGCCGTCGCGTAGGCGTCGTAGGGCGCGATCACGGCGTGCGCCAGGCCGGTGCGCGGGGGCTGCTCCCCGCCGTGCATCGTGTGGTGCAGCGGGTGCCCCATCCATTCGGCGAGCGCGTCCAGCATGGAGACCTCCACCCTGCCCCCGCGTCCGGTGGCGCCGCGGCGCAGCAGGGCGGCGAGCACCCCCGAGAAGGCGTACATGGCCGCCGCGATGTCCGCCGCCGGGATGCCCGCCTTGACGGGCTGCTCCGGGGTGCCGGTCACCGAGACGAGTCCCGCCTCGCACTGCACGAGCATGTCGTAGGCGCGCTTGTGGGCGTACGGGCCCTCGGGGCCGTAGCCGGAGACGTCCACGGCGACGAGGCGCGGGTAACGGGCGCACAGCGCGGCCGAGTCGAGGCCGAGCCGGGCGGCCGCGCCCTGGGCGAGGTTCTGTACGAAGACGTCCGCGTCCGCCAGCAGGCCGTGCAGGATCTCCCGGCCGCGCGGGTCCTTGAGGTCCAGCGCGATCGACTCCTTGCCGCGGTTGGCCCACACGAAATGCGAGGCGAGGCCCTGGGCGGCGGTGTCGTAGGCGCGGGCGAAGTCGCCGCCGTCGGGGCGCTCGACCTTGATCACCCGGGCGCCGAGGTCGGCGAGCTGGCGGGTGGCGAAGGGGGCCGAGACGGCCTGTTCGACGGCGACGACCGTGATGCCGTCGAGGGGAAGCGGTTCGGGCCGCGGTGTCACGGGGCGGTGCGCGTCGGGCCGGGGGGTGTCATGGCGGTGCGTGTCGGAGCTCATGACAGGCGTGCCTACCTGCTTCGGCCGGGTCTGTCACCACGCAGGAAGCGAACACCCCACCGTTTGCCCTGTTTGCGGGGGATAGTGCCTCCCGCGACCCGCGACCCGCGACCCGCGACCGGCGACCCGCGACCGGCGATCCGTCGGCGCGCTGCCGCTTCCGACCTCAGCCCTGGCCGCGCGCGAATCTGCGCGTGGCCAGCGGCACGAAGACGGCCAGCAGGATCAGCGACCAGAGCAGCGCCCCGGCGACCGGGTGCGCGGCCGGCCAGGCGGCGCCCGCTGCAGCCTCGCCACCGGAGTTCCCGCACAGCTCGCGCACGGCGGTGGCGACGGCGCTGATCGGATTCCATTCGGCGACGGTGCGCAGCCACCCCGGCAGCCCGGCGGTCGGCAGGTACGCGCTGGACAGCAGCGGCAGGACGAAGGTGGTGCTGCCCAACTGGCCCGCCGCCTCCTCGCTCCTGGTCAGCAGACCGAGGTACGTGCCGACCCAGGCGGTGGCGAAGCGGAAGAGCAGCAGTACGCCGAAGGCCGCCAGAGCGCCCGCCGGGCCGTTCTCGACGCGCCAGCCCATCGCGAGCCCCACCAGCATGAGCGGAACCATGGAGACGGCCGTGGTCAGCAGGTCCGCCGCGGTCTGCCCGAGCGGGACCGCGGTGCGGCTCATCGGCAGGGTGCGGAACCGGTCCATCACCCCGCGGTGGGCGTCCTGAGCGGCCGTGAACATGCCGGTCATCAGCCCGCTGGCGGCAGTGGCGGCGAGCAGCCCCGGGACGAGGAACTCGCGGTACTCCGAACCCGGCATGGCCAGCGCGCTGCCGAAGACGTAGCCGAAGAACAGCAGCATGGTGATCGGCATGGTCTGGGTGAGGATCAGCAGCGCCGGGGCGTGCCGGGCCTTCTGAAGCTGGCGGGTGAGGACGGCGCCGCCGTCCGAAAGCAGGGTGCTGCTCATGCGGCGTGCTCCTTGTCGGGGGAGGGTCGTCCGGTGGCGGTACGGACCCGGGTGAGGCGCAGGAACACCTGGTCCAGGGTGGGCGGGCGCAGGCTGGCGTCGGTGACGGGGACCCCGGCGGAGTCCAGCGCGCGGATGATGCGCGGCAGGGTGAGCCCGGAGTCGAGCACGCTCACGCCGACGGTGAGCCGCTCCTCGTCGAGCACGGGCCGGCCGCCCGTGAGCTGGTCGAGTACGACGGCGGCGCCCGCGAGGGCCTCGCGTGCGGCGACGGCGACCTCGGCGTGGGCGCCGATCCGGGCCTTCAGCTCGGCCGGGGTGCCGGTGGCCACGGCTCGACCGCTGTCGACGACCACGATGTCGTCGGCCAGCCGGTCGGCCTCCTCCAGGTACTGCGTGGTGAGCAGCACGGTGGTGCCCTCGTCGGCGAGGGCCCGTACCGCCCCCCAGATGTGCTCGCGGGCGGCCGGGTCGAGGCCGGTGGTGGGCTCGTCGAGGAACAGCACCCGGGGGCGGGTGATCAGCCCGGCGGCCAGGTCGAGGCGCCGGCGCATGCCGCCCGACCAGGTGGAGGCCACGCGGTCGGCGGCTTCGGCGAGGCCGGAGCGCTCCAGCAGCTCGTCGGCCCGCGCGCGGCTCGCGGAGCCGCGCAGTCCGGCGAGGCGGGCGAAGAGCCGGAGGTTCTCACGGCCGGTCAGGTCCCCGTCGACGGAGGCGTACTGGCCGGTGACACCGATGGCGCGGCGGACGAGGGCGGGGGCGCGGGCGACGTCGTGGCCCGCGACGAGGGCGCGGCCGCCGGTGGGCGCGGTGAGGGTGGTGAAGACCCGGACGGCGGTGGTCTTGCCCGCGCCGTTGGGGCCGAGGAGCCCGCAGACCGTGCCCTCGGGGACAGCGAGATCGAGCCCGCGCAGGGCATGGACCTCCCCGTAGCCCTTCTCCAGACCTTCACTAAGTACAGCGTACGTAGTCGTCATGGGTGGCACCCTACCCCACTACGTACGGCGTACGTAACTAGGATGGGGGATGAGACGGACGAGGTGATGAGCGATGACACCCAGCGGGCACCCCGCTGAACCCGAAGTGATCTGGGCCCGCCCGCAGCGGGCCGGCCGCGGCCCGCGGCCCGCGCACAGCCGCGAGTCGATCGCGGCCGAGGCCGTGCGCATCGCCGACGCGGAGGGGATCGAGGCCGTCTCCATGCGGCGGGTGGCGGCCGGGATCGGCGCCGGGACGATGTCCCTGTACAACTACGTGCCGCGCAAGGAGGACCTGTACGAGCTGATGGTCGACGCCGTCGGCGGGGAGTACGAGCTGACCCCGCCGACCGGGGACTGGCGGGCCGACCTGCTGGCGCTGGCCCGCCAGACACGCGCCCTGATGCACCGCCATCCCTGGCTGCCCCGCCTGCTGACCCCGGTCTACGGCTTCAGTCCGAACGCCCTGCGCTACCTGGAACACAGCCTGGACTGCCTGGCGCCGCTGGACGTACCGGACGGCGAGAAGCTGGAGCTCGTCGCCGCCGTCAACGGCACGACGGCGACGTACGTCGCCGGCGAACTCGCGCTGGCCGAGCGGGCCCGCTCCCTGCCCTGGACCGAGGCCGCGGAACAGGCCGCACGCAATGCCTACCTCGGCTCGCGGCTCGCCACCGGACAGTACCCGCGGCTGACGGCGGCCCTCACGGGCGGCGCCGACCCGGCGCCCGGCGCGACCCGCCACGCGGTGCCGGACATGGCGGCGGTGTTCGACCGCACGGTGTCCCGGCTGCTGGCGGCGTGGGGCCCGTAGGCCCCCCGGACCTCAGAGCAGGGCGAACTGCCCGCCGGGGCCCTCCTCCTGGTGGTCCAGCACCGAGGCCGGGCGCCGGGCCCAGCGGGGCGGCGGCAGCACACCGGCCGCCCGGAGCTCCGTCGCGGACAGCCCCGGGCCCGGCTCGAACGCCGCCCGCTCGGGGGCCAGGCCGGCCAGCAGCGCCAAGGTCGTGACCAGGGCCAGCAGTTCCGAGGTCCAGCTCTGCGGCCACTCGGCCGGGCCCAGCGCCTCCAGCCCGTCGGCGTCCGGGCCGCGGTGGGCGGTACGGGCGGCGAACCAGGCCTCCAGTACCCGCGCGCCCCGCACCTCGTACTCCCAGGCGCCCGGCGGCACGGGCGACACGGTCCCGCTCCCGAAGCCGGGCGTGCGCAGGCTCAGCGTCTCGCTGTCGTACGCCAGCTCGTGCGGCCAGGCCGGGACCGCCGAGCGCACGTAGGGGCGGCGCCCGCCGGGCAGCCGGGGCGCCTCGGCGCCGCGGGCCCCGCGCAGCTGGACGGCGAGGAGGCGGTGCCCCAGCTCCAGGCCGGCCCGCCAGCGCCCGGGGTCGGCGGCGAGCGGCACCTCGTACCCCCGCGGCCCGGGGCGGCCCGCCGCGAGGATCCAGCACAGCACGTCCTCGGGGGAGACCCGGCCGCCGTAGCGCTCGCCCAGCAGTGCCGGCAGGCCGGGAGCGAGATTCGGCTCGGCGCCGCCCGGACGCCGGTGCAGGGGGCGGACCGGGCCGAGCCGGCCGGCCGGGAGGTGCGCGGTGACCAGGAGGTCCGGGGCCTCGACCGTGAACAGCTGGTGCTCGTCCCGGACACGCCACAGCTCCGGGCGGGCCATGTCGATGAGTCGCTGGTCCGGGAGGAGCCACTGCTCGTCGAAGGGGTCGCGCAGGACCCGTACGGGATCGGGGCAGGGGCCGGGGGCCTCGGAGAACCGGGCGGTACCCGAGCGCTGGCCGGGCAGCGCGGCCGCCCCGGCGGCGGGCGACCGGTTCCGGCTCGGGCGGAACAGCCGCTCCCGCTCGGCTCCTTCGGCGCCGGTCAGGGCCGCCCAGCGGACGCGCAGGGTGGCGGCATCGGGCGCGGCCACCCAGTCCCGGCCCAGGCGCAGGCTGCCCACGGACCAGGGCATCAGGTCGTCCAGCAGGGGTACGTCTTCGCTCACCCGGCAGATGGTAGCGACGGGACCCGGCGGCCGGGCTGCGTCCAGGCCGAAGCGCTACGCTCCTTATGTACGGATACGTACCGGCTGAGGAGAGGGCCATGAGTCAATACGACGAATACTCGACGCCGTCGCAGGCGGAGGGTGAGCGGCTCGAAGAGGACATGGACGAGATCCAGAAGAGGCAGCGGCACGCCGAGACGATGCGTACCACGCCGTCCCAGGCGGAGGGTGAGCGCGGCACAGAGGACGATAAGAACCAGAAGAACCAGAAGAACGAGAAGAAGTAGAACCCGGCCGTCGGCCGGCCCGCCCGCCCCCCGTCCCCCCGTCTGTCGCCGTCTGTAGCTGTCTGTCCCCGTTCGTCCCGCCGTCCGGCCGGCGGTCGAAACGCCGGGAAACCGCCGTGATCAGTGCGCGTCGACCGTCACGGTGAAGGAGAACCGGTCCCCGCGATAGCGGATCCGCGCCACGTCCACCACACGGCCGCCCTCGTCGTACGTCACGCCCGTGTAGTGCAGGATCGGACTCAGCAGCGGAACCCGGAGCAGCTCGGCCGTCTCCGGGTCGGCGAGGCGGGCCTCGACGGTGTCCGTGATCCGGCTGATGCGCACGCCCGCGATGTCCCGCAGCACCTTGGTCATCGGCCAGCGTTCGAGATCGGCCAGGTCCACCGCCGTGGCGAGCTCCGGAAGGATCGCGTTCTCGGCCCAGTTCGTCGGCTCGCCGCTTTCGCGATCGTGGCGCAGCCGGCGGTACGTGACCACCTCGGCCGTGTCCGGGAAGTGCTCCAGCAGCTCCCCGGACACGGCCGTCCGCGCGTGGCCGAGAATCGTCGTACGGTCGCCCGACTGCTGGGCCACGATGGCGTCCACGGAGCCCAGCAGCCGGACGGGGGCCCCGCGCAGGGCGCCCGGTTCGATGAAGGTGCCGCGCCGCCGGTGCCGGCTGATCAGGCCTTCGCCCTCCAGCTCCTTCAGCGCCTGCCGCATGGTCAGCACGCTCACCCCGTAGTGCTCGGCGAGCTGCTCCTCGGTGGGCAGGCGCAGAGAGGCGTCCGGGGTGCGCCCGAGTATGGAGGCGCGGAGCGACTGTGACACCTGGTACCAGAGTGGCAGCTTCCGGTTCAGTACCAGCGAATCGGGGGCGAAGGCGGTCACGGTCGGTTCTCCGAACGGCTGGACAGGGGTGGCGGCGTGCGACGGGTGCGGCCTGTGCAGGGTATGCAGCCCAGGTCAGGCGCGGAAGTGGCGCTGCAGACCCTGCCATACGTCGTCGTAGCCGGCCTGGAGGTGACCCGCACCCGCGGCCTGGGCGGTGGCCGTGATCGGCCAGCGGGTCTCGAACATGAAGGCCAGGCCGTCCGCGATCTTCTGAGGCTTCAACTCGGCGGCGCTCGCCCGGTCGAAGGTCTCCCGGTCCGGGCCGTGCGCGGACATCATGTTGTGCAGCGAGCCGCCGCCGGGGACGAAGCCTTCGGCCTTGGCGTCGTAGGCGCCCTCGATCAGGCCCATGTACTCGCTCATCACGTTGCGGTGGAAGTACGGCGGGCGGAAGGTGTCCTCGCCGACCAGCCAGCGGGGGGCGAAGACCACGAAATCCACGCCCGCCAGCCCCGGGGTGTCCGAGGGCGAGGTCAGGACCGTGAAGATGGACGGGTCGGGGTGGTCGTAGCTGATGGAGCCCAGGACGTTGAAGCGGCGCAGGTCGTAGACGTACGGGACGTGGTTGCCGTGCCAGGCGACGACATCGAGCGGGGAGTGGTCGTAGGTGGCCGACCAGAGGTTGCCGCAGAACTTGTTGACCACCTCGGTCGGGCGCTCGCTGTCCTCGTACGCCGCGACCGGGGCCCTGAAGTCCCGCGCGGCGGCGAGGCCGTTGGCGCCGATCGGGCCCAGGTCCGGCAGCTCGAAGGGCCGGCCGTAGTTCTCGCAGACGTAGCCGCGGGCGTCGGCGTCGAGCAGCTCGACGCGGAAGCGGACGCCGCGCGGGATGAGGGCCACCTCGCCCGGGCGGGCGGCGAGCAGGCCGAGCTCCGTGCGCAGGAGCAGTCCGCCGCGCTCGGGGACGATCAGCAGCTCGCCGTCGGAGTCGCTGAACACCCGGTCCACCATGGGGGAGTTGGCCGAGTAGAGGTGGATGGCCATGCCGGTGCGCTGGGTGGCGTCGCCGTTGCCGCCGAGCGTCCAAAGGCCGTCAAGGAAGTCCGTGCCGGGGGCCGGGTCGGGCAGCGGGTTCCAGCGCAGCCGGTTGGGGTCGGCGGAGGCCTCGGTGAAGGGCGCGCTGCGCAGCCGGCCGTTGTCGGTCCGGGTGAAGGGCGGGTGCGCGGCGGAGGGCCGGATCCGGTAGAGCCACGAGCGGCGGTTGTGGCTGCGCGGCTCGGTGAAGGCGCTGCCGCTGAGCTGCTCGGCGTAGAGACCGAGGGGTGCGCGCTGGGGCGAGTTCCGGCCGAGGGGCAGGGCGCCGGGGACGGCCTCCGAGCTGTGCTCGTTGGCGAAGCCGGTGAGGTACTCCAACGCCTCTGCCGTCTTCCTGGCCTGCTCGCTGCCGGCCTGCTCACTCATGGCTGCTCCCGATCGGTCGAAGGAATCCTATGGTCGACAGTAGGATTCCGAGGCCCGCGCGTCAACGGTGGCTCTCGGTCACCTGGCCGCCGTTCGGTCGATTCGCCGGGATTGCCGGGGTCGCGGGGCGGGCGGAGGTCGCGGAGGTGCCGGGATCCTGGGGGTGCCGGGGCCGGGGGCCCGTTCAGGCTCGCCCGATTCGCGTCACGGGCGTCCCGCGCGTCACGGGCGTCCCGCGCAATCACGGCCGTCACGGGGTTACGGCGTGACGGATTGGGGCGTGCGGACGCATGGGCGCAGAGGGGGATCCGGAAAGATGAACAATGCTCTACTCTCTCGCGCATGTCGTGGACCCGCAGGTTCCCTGCCGTGCCGGCGGCGCTCCTCGCCGCCCTCCTCGCCCTCCTGTCCCTCCTCGCCGCCGCCCCCGCCGCCCGCGCCCACGAGGAGCGCCCCGTCACCTTCCCGGACGGCTCCGGATCCGTGCCCGAGTACCGCAACGCCGAGCCCGATCTGGTGGTCTGCAAGACCGACCGGCCCGACTTCGAGCGCCGGATATCCGGCTTCCCGAACGACCTCAGGCAGCGCAACCTCGCCCTGTACGAACGGTGCGAGAAGAGCGGCTACCGGCACCTCCAGGAAGCCGTCGACGCCGTCGACCGGCCCGGAATGAACATCGCGATCCTCCCCGGCCTGTACGAGGAGGAGCCCTCGCTGCCCGTCCCGACGGGGGAATGCGCGGCCCTGAAGGCACCCACTTCCTCGCTCGGCTACCAGATCCTCGACTACGAGCAGCAGGTGCGGTGCCGTCACAACCAGAACCTCGTCGCGATCCTCGGCAAGACGAACCTGCAGATCGAAGGCACGGGAGCCTCGCGGCTGGACGTGATCATCGACGCCAAGTACCAGAAGCTGAACGGAATCCGGGCCGACCAGTCCAACGGCGTCTACTTCCGCAACTTCACCGCCCAGCGCACCACCTTCAACTCGCTGTACGTGCTGGCGGCCGACGGCTTCGTCATCGACGACGTGCTGACCCGGTGGAACGACGAGTACGGCTTCCTGACCTTCGCCAGCGATCACGGGCTCTACAAGAACTGCGAGTCGTACGGGAACGGCGACTCCGGCATCTACCCCGGCAGCGCCTCCGACATCAACAACGGCCGCGGCTACGAGGTCCCGCGCTACTCCATCGAGATCACCGGCTGCCGCAGCCACCACAACATGGTCGGCTACTCCGGCACCGCCGGTGACTCCGTATGGGTCCACGACAACGAGTTCGACCGCAACATGGGCGGCGCCTCCATGGACAGCGCCTTCCCGGGCCACCCCGGACTCCCGCAGAACCACGCCAAGTTCGAGCGGAACCTGATCCACGACAACAACCAGGACTATTACCACTACGTCGCCGACGGCACCTGCGCCAAGCCGCCCGTCGAACGGGGCTACGAGCGGGGCGTGGTCTGCCCGCAGATCTCCATGCCGCCGGGCACCGGCATCATCACCGCGGGCGGCAACTGGAACCTGTACGAGAACAACTGGGTGTACGGGCACGAGCGCGCGGGCTTCTTCCTCAGCGCCGTCCCCGCCTTCATCCGGGGCGAGGAGAGGTGGTCCAAGCAGGCAGACACCTCCCACCACAACCGGTACGCCGGAAACATCATGGGCAAGGACCCGTCCGGCGCCCCCCGCCCCAACGGGATGGACGTGTGGTGGGACGGGCAGGGGCGCGGCAACTGCTGGCAGGACGGCCCCGACGGCTCCACCCCCGGCACGGTCCCGCGGTGCGGTGACGCGCGCGGCGCGGTCTCGGGCGCCTCCGCCCGCCTGGTCGGCGAACCGGTCAAGCTGGTCCAGCTCCTCGTCTGCGCGGACTACAGCGTCCAGGCCCGCAAGCTTCCGGCGGGCTGCGACTGGTACGGCGCGCGCGGCCTGGAACGGGTGGAGACCCAGATCGCGCTGGCCGTCGCGGGGGTTCTGCTCCTGGTCGGCGGCGTGCTGTGGTGGCGCCGCCTGCGCGGCTCGCGCCTGGGCGCGGCCGCCTCGCTCCTGGGCCTGGCCGGTCTGGCCCTGGACGTGGCGGGCTCCACGACGGGACTGGTCGCCTCCTTCGTGCCGGCGCTCTCGCTCCTGCTCCTCGGGCTGTGGTGGACGGGCGTCGGCCTGGTCCTGCGCCCCACCCGCCCGTGGCTGGCGCGCCTCACCCTGCTGCTGGCCGGGCTGACCCTGCTGGACGCCTTCGACAAGGCGGTCCTGATGATCCCGTGGACCCCCGTGAGCCCCGCCTGGGTACGGGCTTTGGTGGCCGTGTTCTGGATCCTCTGGGCAGTCGTCGCCTCGGCCCGCCCCGTCCCGCCGGGCGGCGACCCGGCACCCGACCGCGCCCCGGTCCCAGCCGGCCCCTCCCCGGCCCTGAGCACCACGGCCCCGCAGCCCCCGCCGACCCCCGGCACCCCGGCATGACCCCCGGCCGCCACTCCTGCGCCGCCAGCCCGAGCCGCTGCCCCGGCGCGGCGACACCTCCCGCGTGCGGGATCGCCGCCGCGCCCCTGCCCGGAAGCCGCCGGGACGCGGCAGGCCCCGACCCCCGCGCCGGAAGGGAGGGCGTACCGCACCGGCCGTGCGGCATCCGAACCCGCCCTGACGGGCCGTCCCGGCCGGCCCGTCAGGGCGTACCGACCACAGGAGGCACGCTGTGACCGATCGGCCCGACGACCGCGCCCGGTGCGATGGCTGCGCCCCGCCGCCCCCCGCGGGCCGCAGGCTCCGCGCACCCCGCCCCACCGCCCGCCCCACCGCCCGCCCCACCGCTCGCGCCGCGGCCCTGCTCGCCCTCGTCCTGCTCCTCGTGGGCGGCGCGGCGACGGGCTGCGGGGGGCGGGCCACCACCCACCACAAGCCCGGCACCACCCACGAACAGGCCACCGGCAGTCCGGGCACCCTGCTCACCACCGACGACGGCTCCGGCCACCGGCTCCGCGAAGTCCCGGGCGACGGCGCGCCGCGGGTGCAGCTCACCGCCCGCCCGGACTCCGAGGACGGCTGGAACCTCCAGCTGGCGGTGACCAACTTCCGCTTCACCCCCGACAGCGCCGGCGGCGCCGCCCTCCCGGGCGCCGGCCACGCCCACCTGGAGCTGGACGGCCGCAAACTGGCCCGGCTGTACGGCCCCTGGTTCCACCTGCCCGCCGCGCAGGTCCCCGAGGGCGCGCACACCCTGACCGTCCGCCTCTACGCGGACGACCACACCGCCTGGGCGGTATCCGGCAAGCCGGTCGAGGCCACCGCCCAGCTCACCGCCGCCGCCCCGGGCCAAGCCGGCAGCGGCCACAGCCACACCCCGCCGCCCTCGCCCGGACCGCAAGCGCAGCAGCCGGATCAACCCGACCGGACGGTCACCATGACCGTCCGGGACGGCAAGGTCAGCCCGCCACCCGCCCGCACCGAGCTCAAGCGCGGCGAACGCGTCGCCCTGCGCGTCACGAGTGACCGCGCGGACACCCTGCACGTCCACGGTTACGACAAGGAACTCGCCCTGCCGCCGGGCCAGGAGGCCACCCTGATCCTGACGGTCGACCGCACCGGTCTCTTCGAGGTCGAGACCCACGAGTCCGCCCTAGTCCTGACCCAGCTCCTCGTCCGATGACCCCGCCCGCACTCGCCACCGCAACGGCCCGGCCGGCCGCCGTGAGCCGCCGGCCCCCCGGACTCGGGCCCCAGTCCGGGACGCCGGGTCAAGACCGCGGCGGAGTACCGACCTTGGCGGGCCAGTGGTGAGCCTCATCGCGCAATGGCCCGCGCCGGGCGCCGACGGTGGCGGTGGCGGTGGCGCCGGAGGTGGCACCCGCGGTGGCGGGGACGGCCAGGGCATGGTCCCGTACCTGGCTGATCCGCTTACCGCTCTCGCACACGGGATCGGGTCCCAGCACGATCTGCCGATCTCTCCCTTCTACGCCTTCGCCGGTGCGTTCACCGCGCTGTTCGTCTCCTTTCTCGCGCTCGGCCTGCTCTGGTCCACCTCCCGTTTCCGCGGCGACCGCTCGGGGCTCGCCCTGCCCGCCGCCCTCCAGCGGGCCGCCGACGCTCCGGCCACCCGCACCGCTCTGCGCGGGCTCGCGCTCGCCGCCGCGCTGGCGGTCCTCCTTCACCTCCTCCTCGGTCCCGACGACCCCGCGCGCAACCCCGCTCCCGGCGCCGTCTACGTCCTGCTCTGGGTCGGACTCGTCCCCGCCTCCCTCCTCCTCGGCCCCATCTGGCGCCTGCTCAACCCGCTCCGCACCCTGCACCGCCTGCTCTGCCGGGGGCTGCGCCGACGCGACCCCGACCGCCCCCTTCCCGCCCGGCTGGGCCAATGGCCCGCCGCCGCCGGGCTGTTCGCCTTCACCTGGCTGGAACTCGTCGCTCCCGACCCCGCATCAACCACCACCCTTCTCCTCGCCCTCACCGCCTACACCACGGTCCAGCTGCTGCTCGCCGCCCGCTTCGGCGAGCGCTGGTTCGCCGACGGAGACGCCTTCGAGGCGTACTCCGACCTCCTGGCCAGGCTCTCCCCCTTCGGCCGTCGCAGCGACGGCCGTCTGGTTGTGCGCAACCCCTTCCACGGACTCGACGCGACGCCCGAGCGGCCCGGACTCGTCGCCACCGTCTGCGTCCTGCTCGGCTCCACCGCCTACGACGGCTTCTCCGACAACCCCTCATGGATCAACGCGATACAGACCTCCCCCCTCGGCCGCACCCCCACGGCCACACTCGGACTTCTCTGCTCCGTCGCCCTCGTCGCCACTCTCTACTGCCTCTGCGCGGCGGCCACCCGCCTTGTCTGCGGCCCGCACCCCGGCCCGCTGACCGCCTTCGCGCACTCACTCGTACCGATCGCACTCGGCTATCTCATCGCCCACTACTTCTCCCTCCTCGTAACCGAAGGACCACGCACAGTAAGCATGGCACTCGGCACTGACAAGGCCCCGGAATCCGCTCCACCACTGGGTTCCGGGGCCCTCGCCGCCCTCCAGGTCATCGCCGTCGTCACGGGCCATGTGCTCGGCGTCGTGGCAGCCCACGACCGTTCCGTACGCCTCTTCCCACCCGCGAAAGCGGTGGCCGGCCAACTCCCGCTGCTCGCGCTGATGATCACGTACACCATCGGCGGGCTGAGCCTCCTGCTGAACTGAGGCCCCTGCCGACCGAGAAGCGAGGAGCGGCATGATGGACCCCGTGCCTCCCGCCCACCCCATGCGCCGTACGCCCGTCCAGCAGCGCAGCGCCGACCGGCTCGCCCGGATCCTGGACGCCTGCGCCGAACTCCTGGACGAAACCGGATACGAGAACCTGAGCACCCGCGCCGTCGCCCTGCGCGCGGGCGTGCCGATCGGCTCGGTCTACCGCTTCTTCGGAAACAAGCGGGCCATGGCCATCGCCCTCGCCCACCGCAACCTCGACCGGTACGCCGACGGCATCGCGGACCGGCTCGCCGAGCTGCCGGTCACCGACTGGCGGCCCGTCGTGGACGCCGTGCTGGACGAGTACCTGGCGATGAAGCGCGACGCCCCCGGCTTCGCGCTCGTCGACTTCGGCGTGCCCGCGCCGCCGCCCGAAGGTCCGGCGGCCGACCCCAACCACCAAGTCGCCGTCCGCCTCACCGAACTGCTCTGCGCACACCTCGGCCTGACGCCCGACGCCACCCTGCGCCGGGCGGTCCTGGTCGCCGTCGAGGCCACCGACGCGCTGATCCAGCTGGCCTTCCGGGCCGATCCGGCGGGGGATCCCGGCATCGTCGCCGAAACCCGGGCCATGATGCAGGCCTACCTCGCACGCGTTCTCGACTGACCCCGCGCCCTCTCAGCCCGCCCCGCCGCCCTCTCGCCGCCCCCGCCCTCGCCCCGCCCTCGCCCCGCCTCGCCCGCCCCGCCCCACCCCCGCCTCAGTGCACCGCCACGTCGCCGCCTCGGCCATCGGTCCGGTCCGTGCAGACCCTCCCCTCCGTCCCTACCGGTCGGTATGCTCGGTCCGCCCGCGTGTCCGTGCCGCAGCCTGTCGCCCTGGAGCGCCCATGCCCCGCACCGCCCTGCGCATCTGCCCCCTCTGTGAGGCCACCTGCGGCCTCACCCTCACCATCGAGGGCTCGGCCGTCACCGGCGCCCGCGGTGATCGCGACGACGTCTTCAGCAGCGGCTTCATCTGCCCCAAGGGCGCCGCATTCGGCGCACTCGACGCCGACCCCGACCGTCTGCGCACGCCCCTCGTGCGCCGCGACGGCCGACTCCAGGAAGCCACCTGGGAGGAGGCCTACGACGCCATCGCCGAGGCGGTCCCCGCCCTCGTGCGCGAGTACGGGCCCCAGTCGGTCGGCGTCGTCCTGGGGAACCCGAACGTCCACACCATGGCCGGCGCCCTCTATCCGCCGCTGCTCCTCAAGGCCCTCGGCACCCGGAACCTCTTCACCGCCAGCACGCTCGACCAGATGCCCAAGCACGTCTCCAGCGGACTGCTCTTCGGTGACCCCTTCGCGATCCCGGTCCCCGATCTCGACCGCACCGACTTCCTGCTGCTCCTGGGTGCCAACCCGGTCGAGTCCAACGGCTCCCTGTGCACCGCGCCCGACTTCCCCGGCCGGCTCAAGGCCCTGCGCGCCCGCGGCGGGACCCTGGTCGTCGTCGACCCCCGCCGCACCCGTACCGCCCGGCTCGCCGACCGGCACCTCGCGCCGCGCCCCGGAAGCGACGCGCTGCTCCTCGCCGCCCTCGCGAACACGCTGCTCGCCGAGAAGCTGGCCGCCCCCGGTGCGCTGGAGGAGCAGATCGAAGGCCTCGGGGAACTCGCCGCCGCCCTCGGGAGTTTCACTCCTGAGGCCGTAGCCCCCGCCTGCGACCTCCCGGCCGCCGAGATCCGCGTCCTCGCCCGCGAGCTCGCGGCCGCGCCCACCGCCGCCGTCTACGGGCGGATGGGCAGTTGCACCGCCGAGTACGGCACGCTCGCCAGCTGGCTGGTGGACGTACTCAACATCCTCACCGGCAACCTCGACCGACCGGGCGGGGCCCTCTTCCCGCTCTCCGCGACCGCTCGCGCGCCCCAGCCGGCCGGTCCCGGCAAGGGCTTCACCCTCGGCCGCTGGTCGAGCCGGGTGTCCGGCCATCCCGAGGCCAAGGGGGAACTCCCCACCGCCGCCCTCGCGGAGGAGATGGACACACCGGGGGAGGGGCGGATCCGCGCCCTGATCGTCATCGCCGCGAACCCGGTGCTGTCCGCGCCCGACGGCGACCGGCTCGACCGGGCGCTGACCGGCCTCGACTTCATGGTGTCCGTCGACCCGTACCTGAACGAGACCTCACGCCACGCCCACGTCGTACTGCCACCGCCGCCGCCCTCGCAGAGCGCGCACTTCGACTTCGCGTTCAATGGTTTCGCCGTGCGCAACCAGGTCCGCTGGACCCCTGCCGCCATCCCGCTGGAGGAAGGACGGATGGACGAGTGCGAGATCCAGGCGCGCCTTATCCTCGCCGTCTCCGGCATGCACGGTTCGGCCGGCCCGGACGCCGTCGACGAACTGGCCATCCAGGCCACCCTGGCCAAGGAGGCCGCCGATCCGCGATCCCCGCTGCACGGCCAGAGCACGGCGCGCCTGGCCGGACTGCTGACCGGGGAGAGCGGGCCCGGACGCCGTCTCGACCTGATGCTCCGACTCGGGCCGTACGGAGACCGGTTCGGCGCCTACGGCAGCGCCGAGCTCAGCGCCCACGACAGCACCGACCTCGGCTCCGGCGGGGGCGCCGGGGTCGGGGCCGAGCCCGAGGGGCAGCTCAG
Source organism: Streptomyces sp. NPDC003038 (assembly GCF_040611115.1). Taxonomy (NCBI): domain Bacteria; kingdom Bacillati; phylum Actinomycetota; class Actinomycetes; order Kitasatosporales; family Streptomycetaceae; genus Streptomyces; species Streptomyces sp. NPDC003038. Next base: position 42,445 of record NZ_JBEXNN010000030.1, on the reverse strand, counting down.
CCTGGAGCGGCTGCTCGCGCACCCGCACGGCATCGACCTGGGCCCGCTGCGGCCCCGGCTCCCGGGCGTGCTGAGGACGCGCAGCGGCAGGATCGAGCTGTTCCCGGACCCGATCGCGGCCGAGCTCCCCAGGCTGCGCGAGGCGCTCGCCGACCGCCCCGCCGCCCTGGTGCTCGTGGGCCGCCGCCATCTGCGGTCCAACAACAGCTGGTTGCACAACGTTCCGGCCCTCGTCGGAGGTTCCAACCGATGCACTCTCCACATCCACCCGCAGGACGCCGACCGGCTGGGCCTCGTCGACGGCGGCAGAGCCCGGATCACGGCCGACGGCGGAAGCCTGGAGGTTCCCGTCGAGGTCACCGATGCCGTCCGCACCGGCGTGGTGAGCCTTCCGCACGGCTGGGGCCACGACCGTGCGGGGACCCGGCTCTCGGTGGCCTCGGGGGAGCCCGGCGTCAACGTCAATCAGCTTCTCGACGGCAGCCGACTCGACCCGCTGTCCGGCACGGCGGTGCTCAACGGTTTCCCCGTCGAGCTAGTACCCCTGCCCTGAGCTGGGGTTTTGCTCGTATTGCTCACGCGTAGACGTCTTGTTGGCATAAGGAGGCGGCGCCTACGTTCCCTCCATGCTGACCTTCCTCGGCTTCGCAATGATCGCGACCTTCCTGGTCCTGATCATGATGAAGAAAATGTCGCCCATCGCGGCCCTCGTCCTCATCCCCGCGCTCTTCTGCGTGTTCGCCGGACAGGGCGCGCAGCTGGGTGACTACGTCATCGACGGGGTCGGCAAACTCGCGCCGACCGCCGCCATGCTCATGTTCGCCATCGTCTACTTCGGCGTGATGATCGACGCCGGCCTCTTCGACCCGATCGTGCGCGGCATCCTGCGCTTCTGCAAAGCCGACCCCATGCGGGTCGTGGTCGGTACCGCCGTCCTCGCCGCGATCGTCTCGCTCGACGGGGACGGATCCACCACCTTCATGATCACCGTTTCTGCCATGTATCCGCTGTACAAGCGGCTCGGCCTGAGCCTCGTGGTGATGACGGGTGTCGCCGCCACGGCCAACGGCGTCATGAACACGCTGCCCTGGGGCGGTCCCACGGCTCGGGCCGCCACCGCCCTCAAGCTCGACGCCGCCGACATCTTCGTCCCGATGATCCCGGCCCTCGCGGTGGGCCTGCTCTTCGTCTTCGTCCTCGCCTACGTCCTCGGCCTCAAGGAGCGGCGCCGGGTCGGTGTCCTGGTGCTGCCCGGCCAGGAGGAGCTGCCGGAAGCGGATGGTGCGAAGGCGCACTTGGTCGCGGCCGCGCCGGGCGCGGGTGCGGGCACCTCCGGCGAGCACGCCGCCACCGGTGACGGCGCCGTGGACACCGGCTCCTGCGCTGCCCGTGTCGGCGCCGGCCCGGCCGAGTCCCCCGCTGACCCGGGCCGCGCCGGATCCGCGACCACCCCGGGGACCGCCACCGCCTGGCAGGGGTCCCCCGCCACCCCGCAGGCGGACGGCTTCCAGGGGCTCGACCCCGACCGCGCCACCCTGCGTCCGCGCCTCTACTGGTTCAATGCCGGCCTCACCATCGCCCTCCTCACCGCGATGATCACGGAGCTGCTCCCCATCCCGGTGCTGTTCCTGCTCGGCGCCGCCCTCGCCCTGACCGTCAACTTCCCCCACATGCCCGACCAGAGGGCCCGGATCGCCGCCCACGCGGACAACGTCCTGAACGTCGCCGGCATGGTCTTCGCCGCCGCCGTCTTCACCGGGGTCCTCACCGGCACCGGGATGGTCAAGCACATGGCCGACTGGCTCGTGGGCGCCATCCCCGAGGGCATGGGCCCGCACATGGCCCTGGTCACCGGCCTGCTGAGCCTGCCGCTGACCTACTTCATGTCCAACGACGGCTTCTACTTCGGCGTCCTGCCCGTCCTGGCCGAGGCCGGCGCGGCGCACGGGGTCTCCCCGCTCGAAATCGCCCGCGCCTCCCTCGTCGGCCAGGCCCTGCACATGTCCAGCCCACTGGTTCCGGCCGTCTACGTCCTCGTCGGCATGGCCAAGGTCGAATTCGCCGACCACACCCGTTTCACCGTGAAATGGGCCGCCCTGACCTCCCTGGTCGTCCTCGCGGCAGGGATGCTTTTCGGCATCATCTGATCCCCATCGCCCCTGGCGCGCCGAAAACTACCGGCGCTAGTTTGTAGGGTGTTCGCGAGGTCAGGTCTACGCGCTGGTGCGTGCTCGGGAGGAATGCCATGAAGGCCCACGACGGGATGTACATCGGCGGGGAATGGCGGCCCGCCGCCGGACGCGACCGGATAGAGGTCGTCAATCCGGCCGACGAACAGGTCATCGCCGGGGTACCGGCCGGCACCGCCGAGGACGTGGACGCGGCCGTACGCGCGGCCCGCGCCGCCCTTCCCGGCTGGGCGGCCACGGCTCCGGCCGAGCGGGCGGCCCTGATCGGGGCGCTCCGCGATGTGCTGATCGCCCGTAAGAGCGAGATCGCCGAGACCATCACCGCCGAACTCGGCTCCCCGCTGGGATTCACGGAGATGGTCCACGTCGGGGCGCCGATCGCGGTGGCCTCCTCGTTCGCCGAGCTCGGGGCCTCGTACGCCTTCGAGGAGCGGATCGGGACGTCCACCGTGCTGCTGGAGCCGGTCGGTGTCGTCGGAGCCATCACGCCCTGGAACTACCCGCTGCACCAAGTCGTTGCAAAGGTGGCGCCCGCTCTCGCCGCCGGCTGCACCCTCGTCCTCAAGCCGGCCGAGGACACCCCGCTGACCGCACAGCTCTTCGCCGAAGCCGTGCACGAGGCGGGAATCCCGGCCGGAGTCTTCAACCTGGTGACCGGGACCGGCCCGGTCGCCGGGCAGGCGCTGGCCGCGCACGAAGGTGTCGACCTCGTCTCCTTCACCGGCTCGACCGCGGTCGGCCGGCAGATCGGCGCCACGGCCGGCGCCGCCGTCAAGCGGGTCGCCCTCGAACTGGGCGGCAAATCGGCCAATGTCATCCTGCCCGGAGCCGACCTGGCCAAGGCCGTCGCGACAGGTGTCGGCCACGTCATGAACAACTCCGGCCAGAGCTGCAACGCGCTCACCCGCATGCTGGTCCACCGTGACCAGTACGAAGAGGCCGTCTCCCTCGCGGCCGCAGCCGTCGCCAAGTACCCCACGGGCGACCCCCGCGACGCGGGCACCCGCCTGGGCCCGGTCGTCAACGCCAAGCAGCACGAGCGCGTCCGGGGATACATCGCCAAGGGCATCGAGGAGGGCGCGCGCCTCGTCGCCGGCGGACCCGACGCCCCGCACGAGACCGGGTACTTCGTCGCCCCGACGGTGTTCGCCGATGTCACACCCGAGATGACCATCGCCCAGGAGGAGATCTTCGGCCCCGTGCTGTCGATCCTCCCCTACGAGGACGAGGAGGAGGCCCTGCGCATCGCCAACGGCACCGTCTACGGCCTGGGCGGCGCGGTCTGGGCGGCGGACGAGGAGACGGCCGTGGCCTTCGCACGCCGCATGGACACCGGGCAGGTGGACATCAACGGCGGCCGCTTCAACGTGCTCGCGCCCTTCGGCGGCTACAAGCAGTCGGGTGTCGGCCGCGAGCTGGGCCGGCACGGTCTGGCCGAGTACCTGCAGACCAAGTCCCTGCAGTTCTGAGCCGTCCCCCGCAGTCCCCAGAGCCCTCAGCAGCCCTTAACAGCTCACGGCCGCTCAGCCCGCAGCCCTGAGCAGCTCACCGCCCTCAGCACCGGAAAGACGGAGACGACGACCATGGTCCGCGCCGCCATCCTGCCCGCCGTCGGAGCCCCGCTGGAGATACGGGAGATCGTGCTGCCCGATCCCGGCCCCGGGCAGGTCCGGGTGCGGCTCGCCGCAGCCGGGGTCTGCCACTCGGACCTCTCCCTCACCAACGGCACCATGCGGGTGCCCCTTCCCGCCGTCCTCGGCCACGAGGGCGCGGGCACGGTCCTCGCCGTCGGGGAGGGCGTGAACCATGTCGCCCCCGGCGACGGCGTCGTGCTCAACTGGGCCCCCTCCTGCGGGGAGTGCCACCACTGCACCATCGGCGAGGTCTGGCTCTGCGCCAAGGCGCTCGCCGGGGTCGGCGCCGTCTACGCGCATGACGCGCAAGGCACCGAGCTGCACCCCGGACTGAATGTGGCCGCCTTCGCCGAGGAGACGGTCGTAGCGGCCAACTGCGTGCTGCCCGCGCCCGCCGGGATTCCGCTCGCCGAGGCCGCCCTGCTCGGCTGCGCCGTCCTCACCGGCTACGGCGCCGTCCACCACAGCGCCCAGGTCCGTCCGGGCGAGTCCGTCGCCGTCTTCGGCGTCGGCGGGGTCGGCCTGGCGGCCCTCCAGGCCGCCCGGATCGCGCAAGCCGGGCCGATCGTGGCCGTCGACGTCTCCCCGGCCAAGGAGGAACTGGCGCGCGCGGCCGGGGCCACCCACTTCGTGCTCGCCTGCGACACCACCGCCAAGCAGATCCGGGCCCTCACCGCCGGCCAGGGCGTGGACGTCGCCGTCGAATGCGTGGGCAGGGCGGAGACCATCCGCGGAGCGTGGGAGTCCACCCGCCGCGGCGGACGCACGACGGTCGTCGGCATCGGCGGCAAGGAGCAGCAGGTCACCTTCCACGCCCTGGAGATCTTCCACTTCGCCCGCACGCTCACCGGCTGCGTCTACGGCAACAGCGACCCCGCCCGGGATCTCCCGCTGATCGCCGAGCACGTCCGCGCGGGCCGCCTCGACCTCGGCGCGATGGTGACCGACCGCATCACCCTGGACGGCATCCCGGCCGCCTTCGACGCGATGCTGGCGGGGAAGGGCGGCCGCTCGCTCGTCGTCTTCTCGTAGCGACGGTCTTCCCGTACCGAAGGTCTTCCCAGCCCGAAGCCGGGCGCTGGCGCCAGTCCCGGGCCGGGTGGCAGTGCCAGTCCCGGGCCCGGTAGCAGTGCCGGGACCGGGCCGGGCGCTGCCACCCGGCCCGGCCGGGTGGCGGCGCCAGTCCCGAAGCCGGGTGGCGCCGCCCGAGCGGGGCGTCAGGGTGGCGGCCCACCGTGTGTGCGCTCCGCGCCCGCGCGGCGGGCCGTCCCCGTCAGCGCCCGTCGCCCCTCACGCCTTCTCGCGCAGTGCCTCGTACTGGAGGGCCAGCCCGTCCAGCAGGGCCGCCAGGCCCGTCTCGAAGGCGCCCTCGTCCACCGCGCGCTGCCGCTCGGCCAGCAGATGGGCCTGGCCCAAGTGCGGGTAGTCCGCCGGGTCGTACGCCGTCTCGTCGTCCACGAAACCCCGGGCGAAGGAACCCACCGCCGAGCCCAGGATGAAGTACCGCATCAGGGCGCCGATCCGCGTCGCGTGCGCCGCCGGCCAGCCCGCCGCCGTCATCGCGCCGAACACCGCGTCCGCCAGCCGCAGCCCCGCAGGCCGACGGCCCGGCCCCCGCGCGAGCACCGGCACGATGTTCGGATGGTCCAACAGGGCGCCCCGGTACGAGTGCGCCCACTCGTACAAGGCCCCGCGCCACTCCCGGCCGTCCTCGAACATCGACAAGTCGACCCGCGCGCTCACCGCGTCCGCCACCGCGTCCAGGATCTCGTCCTTCGTACGGAAGTGGTTGTACAGCGACGGCCCGCTGACCCCCAGGGCGGCCGCCAGCCGCCGCGTCGACACCGCCTCCAGTCCCTCCGCGTCCACCAGCGCCCCGGCCGCCTCGACGATGAGGGCTCTGCTGAGGAGGGGCTTGCGCGGTCTGGCCATGCGCCACATAGTAGGGCCTGCCCGCCATAAACTACCGGTGCTAGTTAACGCGCCGGACCCGCCCGGAGGTGCCCGGTGAATCTGGAGCTGAGCGAGGAACAGGCCGCCGTACGCCGGCTCGCCCGCGAGTTCACCGAGCGCGAGGTCGTCCCGTACGCCGCCGCGTGGGACCGCGCCGAGAGCGTCGACCGGGCCATCGTGAAGAAGCTCGGCGCGCTCGGCTTCCTCGGCCTCACCGTCCCCGAGGAGTACGGCGGCTCCGGCGGCGACCACCTCGCCTACGTCCTGGTCACCGAGGAGCTCGGCCGCGGCGACTCCGCCGTGCGCGGCATCGTCTCCGTCTCCCTCGGCCTGGTCGCCAAGTCCGTCGCGGCCTGGGGGACCGAGGAGCAGAAGCACGCCTGGCTGCCCCGCCTCTGCTCCGGCGACGCGCTCGGCTGCTTCGGACTCACCGAGCCCGGCACCGGCTCCGACGCGGGCAGCCTCACCACCCGCGCCGTGCGCGCGGGGGACTCGTACGTCGTCAGCGGCACCAAGACGTTCATCACCAACGGCACCTGGGCCGACGTGGTGCTGCTCTTCGCCCGTACCAACGACGCGCCCGGCCACCGCGGGGTCTCCGCCTTCCTCGTCCCCACCGACGCGCCCGGCCTCACCCGCCGGGAGATCCACGGCAAGCTCGGCCTGCGCGGCCAGGCCACCGCCGAACTCGCCTTCGAGGACGTGCCCGTGCCCGCGTCCGCGATGCTCGGCCCCGAGGGCAAGGGCTTCTCGGTCGCCATGGCGGCGCTGGCCAAGGGCCGGATGTCGGTCGCCGCGGGCTGTGTCGGCATCGCGCAGGCGGCGCTGGACGCGGCCGTCTCGTACGCCACCCAGCGCGAGCAGTTCGGCCGGCCGATCGCCCATCACCAGCTGGTCCAGGAGCTGATCGCCGACATCTCCGTCGACGTGGACGCGGCCCGGATGCTGACCTGGCGGGTCGCCGACCTCATCGACCGCGGGCGGCCCTTCGCCACCGAGTCCTCCACCGCCAAGCTCTTCGCCTCCGAGGCCGCCGTCCGCGCCGCGGGCAACGCCCTCCAAGTCCACGGCGGTTACGGGTACATCGACGAGTATCCGGCGGGCAAGCTGCTGCGCGACGCCCGCGTGATGACCCTGTACGAGGGGACCAGCCAGATCCAGAAGCTGCTCATCGGCCGCGCTCTCACCGGAGTCTCCGCGTTCTGATGCCATGCGCCCAAGCTGGCCTTGGCCGTCGGGCCGTTGCGGGCTGAGTACGCGCATGAGTAGGCGTGCGGATGTGCCCCGACCGCGCGAGCCCGATGCTGGACCCATGAACGAGACGCCGGTCAAGCAGCAGAACACGGGGGCGTACTACGGCCAGGCCGTTGCCTCCTTCGGTATCGCCATGAGCGCGGTCGGCCTGGGCATCTACCACCTGGACGCGAACGGCTGGGTCCGCGCCTTCCTCGGCATCGCCGTCCTCTACCTCACCACCTCGGCCTTCACCCTCGCCAAGGTCATCCGCGACCGCCAGGAGGCCACCCGCATCGTCAGCCGGGTCGACCAGGCCCGGATGGAGAAGATGATGGCCGAGTTCGACCCCTTCTCGCCCAAGTAGCCGGTTCTCGTCCCGGGAGACGGTCCACCAGAGCTAAGCGCTTGCTCACCCTCCGGTAGGGTGTTCCTTCCTACACGGCGAAGAGGGTGAGTGAGCGATGGACAGCGCGGCGGAGACGGCCGGCGGCTACCAGCCGTGGTCCGAGGTCACCCCCGACGCGGCGCGGCGGCTGCTCATCGCCGCCGTCGAGGCCTTCGCGGAACGCGGCTATCACGCCACCACCACACGTGACATCGCAGGACGGGCCGGCATGAGCCCGGCCGCCCTCTACATCCACTACAAGACCAAGGAAGAGCTGCTCCACCGGATCAGCAGGATCGGTCACGACAAGGCGCTGGAGATCCTGACGACGGCCGCCGACCGGTCCGGCTCGGCGGCCGAGCGGCTCGACGCCGCCGTACGGTCCTTCGTACGGTGGCACGCGGCGCACCACACCACCGCGCGAGTGGTCCAGTACGAGCTCGACGCGCTCGCCCCGGAGCACCGCTCCGAGATCGTGGCCCTGCGCCGGCAGAGCGACGCGGCCGTACGCCGCATCCTCGCCGACGGCGTGGCGGCGGGGGAGTTCGACGTCCCGGACGTCCCCGGCACCACCCTCGCCGTGCTGTCGCTCTGCATCGACGTGGCCCGCTGGTTCAGCGTGGCCGGGCGGCGCACTCCCGACGAGGTCGGCGCGCTCTACGCCGACCTCGTCCTGCGCATGGTGGGATCCCGGCCCGCCGACGGGCCTCGGCAGCCTCAGAAGTAGTAGCGGGACACCGACTCCGCCACACACACCGGCTTGTCGCCGCCCTCGCGCTCGACCGTGACCGTGGCGGTGACCTGTACGCCGCCACCCGCCTCCACCACCTCGGTGATCACGGCGGTGGAGCGCAGCCGTGACCCGACCGGCACCGGCGCCGGGAAACGGACCTTGTTCGCACCGTAGTTGATGCCCATCTTCATGCCCTCGACCCGCATGATCTGCGGCACCAGGCTCGGCAGCAGCGAGAGCGTCAGATAGCCGTGCGCGATGGTGCCACCGAAGGGTCCGGCGGCCGCCCGCTCGGGGTCCACGTGGATCCACTGGTGGTCGCCGGTGGCATCCGCGAAGAGGTCGATCCGCTTCTGGTCCACCTCGAGCCATCCGCTGGGGCCGAGCGGCGCGCCGATCCCGGCGCGCAGCTCCTCGGCGGATGTGAAGACCCTCGGCTCGGCCATGCCCTGCTCCTGCCTCTCGCTGACACGTCAGCGCTGGTTGAATAAGCGCTTGCTCAGCATGCTGGGACCTCATGTGTATGTCAACGGACCTCCGACTACCCTCGGCCTGGTGCCGCAGATTCCCGAGAAAATCCACGAGCTCACCGTCGGCCAGCTGTCCGCCCGCAGTGGCGCAGCCGTCTCCGCGCTCCACTTCTACGAGTCCAAGGGCCTGATCAGCAGCCGCCGTACCTCCGGCAACCAGCGCCGCTACACCCGCGACGCGCTGCGCCGCGTGGCCTTCGTACGCGCCGCCCAGCGCGTGGGCATCCCGCTGGCCAGCATCCGCGAGGCACTCTCCCAGCTCCCCGAGGAACGCACGCCCAACCGGGAGGACTGGGCCCGCCTCTCCGAGGCCTGGCGTGCCGAACTCGACCACCGGATCAGTCAACTCGGGCGACTGCGGGACCACTTGACCGACTGCATCGGCTGCGGCTGCCTTTCGCTGGAGAACTGCGCGCTGTCCAACCCGGACGACGTCTTCGGTGAACGGCTCACCGGCTCGCGGCTGTAGCGCCCCGCGTCACTCCGCCTGCGTCAGCCGGGCCCGCGCCGACTCCGTCCATGCCACCCGCGCCGCCGCCACCAACTCGGCATTCGACCGCGCCGCCCGCCCGTCCGGCAGGTGCAGTACGTCTCCTACGCCGATCCGCGCGGCGGTACCGCACCGCGCGGCCAGCCGCAGCACCGGCCAAGCGGCGGCTTCCCGCCCGTACAGCAACAGCGCCACGGGCGGCAGCCGGCGCAGCCCTGCCACCAGGACCGGACCGGCCGACGCGAGTTCGGCCACGAGCCGGACCCGCCCGGGCTCCCGCACCGGCCACGCCAGGAACCGCGCCATCGGCTCCGGCCCGGCCGATCCGCCGAGCGGTACCACGGCGTCCACCGCGATCCCGCGCGCCAGCAGGACCTCCGCCAGCTCCCGTGCCCCCGGCTCCGCGAAGTGCACCGCCGCCCGGTCCGGGAGCACCGTCCAGGACCGCACCCGCTCCCGCCGCCCCGCGGGGTCGGGCTCGGCCCCGATGCTCGCGGACACCGCCAGCGGTACGCCGGTTCCCGCGCGGCGCACCGCCTCCAGCAGCGGGCCGACCACCCGCGGCGAGAGGCTCTCCCGCCCGCACGGGGTCCGCGCGTGCACCAGCACCTCCCGGGCCCCGGCGGCGACCGCCCCCAGCGCGGCAGCCACCAGATCGCCGGGGGACAACGGCACGGCCGGGCCGTCGGCGGCAGACCGGGATCCGTTCAACGAGGCCTGCACCGGTACCGGCATGGGCCCGGGCAGCGGCACCGACGCGGGTGCCCGTACCGACCCCTGCGGCTCTCCCTCTGACGCGACCCCGGCCCCCGCACCGCCCTCTGGCGCGACCCCGGCCCCCGCACCGCCCTCTGACGCGACCCCGGCCCCCGCACCGCCCTCTGGCGCGACCCCGGCCCCCGCACCGCCCTCTGGCGCGACCCCGGCCCCCGCACCGCCCTCTGACGCGGAGTTCACGCGCCGCCCGGCCCCGAGTTCACGCCGCGCCCTCTGACGCGGAGTTCACGCGCCGCCCGGCCCCGAGTTCACGCCGCGCCCGCCGACGGCGTATCCGCCAGCGCCGGTCTCGGCACCACGATCCCGCAGCCCGCGCACACCGGCCCGTCCCACGCCCAGGCTCCCTCCCAAGGCCCGTGCCCGTGCCCCTGCCCCTGCCCGTGCCCCTGCCCGGGCCCTGGCCGGGGCTCGTGACCCGGCCGCGTCGCTCCCGTACGCTGCTCCGGAACCGGCGCCTGCCAGCGCAGTTCCCCGTCCCCGCACACCGGGCACACCGTCCCCGGCTCCGATTCCAGCGCCTTCACCAGCCGCCGCAGCACCTCGCCCAGCGTCCCCTCCGGCCGCACCCCCGGATCCGCACACCGCACCACCGCGTCCCCGCTCCCGCCCCACGCCCACTCCGGGCGGCGCAATCCGTGGTGCTTCTCCCGTCGCCGCCGCTCCGCGAAGTGCCGCTCGTACTCCAGCCAGACCGCCCGCGCCTCCTCCAACTCCTCCAGCGCGGCGACCAGCCGCCGCGGATCGGCCGCCCTGTCCTCCGGTGCGATGCCGTGCCGGTCGCACAGATGCCACCAGGTCGCCCGGTGCCCGTAGGGCGCGAACCGCTCCAGGCAGCGGCGCAGCGAATGGCGCCGCAAGGCCCGGTCGTTGCGCGCGTCGCGCACCTGGTAGGCCAGACTCCGGAATCCCGCCATCACACCTTCACCTCCGCCGCGCGCCACGCCGGCACCACACGATGTGCCCAACATGCCCGGCCGGACGTGGGCGCATGCGGGGGCGGTCGAGGCGTGCGGGTGGCACATGGCCGGAAGTCAGCGCCCCATACGCCCCGCGGCGACCACGACCCGGGCCAGTTCCTCGTGGCAGATGTCGCTGTGCGCCCCCGAGGGGGCGCCGCCGCGCCGGACGACGGATCCCGCGTCCACGCTGACGCACCCGGCCGTCGGCACGCCTTCGCGCAGCACCGCGTCGAGGCTCAGCCGCGGCGTGCCCGGAACCGCGTGCACCCCGTCGTACCCGATCGCGCCCCACCGCTCGTCGAAGCCCAGGAGACCGGCCGAATCCCCTGCCGTCCGGGAGGCCAGCGGATAGAACACCCGGAGGGCCGAGTCATGCGGGGAGTGGCAGGCCACCACGGGCCCCGCGACCCTCCGCTGGAGGCCGCGCAGGGCGCCGCCGCGGCCCTTGTCGTGCGGCAGGCGGTCGGCGAACGCGTAGTGGGAGAAGGAGCCTTGAAGCAGGGTCAGCGAGGCGATGTACCGCGCCCCGTCCGGCACCGCGCGCAGCGAGAAGGACACCAAACGCGCCCCGAAACTGTGCCCGACCAGATGGATCCGCAGCGCCGGGCGGCGGCCGGCCAGCTCCGCCAGCACCGGACCCAGGCCGCGCTCGCCGACCACCCCGGCCCGCTTCTTCATCCGGTAGTACGTCGCCTGCCGCAGCAACTCCTTGGCTCCGCTCCACAGCGTGCGCAGCCCGCCGCCGACCGCGAGGGCGCGCCCGCCCGCGTCCGGGGGCAGCGCGCCCGCCTCGACCAGCCCGAGGGTGAGGGCCCGGCACACCTCCAGCACGTCCGCGACGAAGATGGCGGGCACCGCCGGCGCGGTCACGGTGTGCACGGCGTCCACCCCGGCCAGCTCCCGTACGAGCGCACCGAACTCGATGAAGGCGGCCTCCGACTCCGGCTGCTCCTCCAGCAGTTGGGCCACCCGGTCCAGCTCCGACCGCCGCCCCGGCCAGAACTCCCCGAGCGCGTCCCGGGTGGCGCCGTCCAGTGCCGTCCCCGAGCCGGGTGCCGTGAGCAGGCCGGGCGGGTCGAAGTCCGGGATCGGCTCGTCCGAGAACCGCATGGAGGGCCATACGACTCCCACGTACCCCAGCCGTACGTCCGGCCCCACCAGCCCCGGGAAGGGCGCGAAGAACCGGTCGTACAGCCGGGTGGCGGTGGACCGGTCACTGTTCCAGCCGTGCGCGAAGACCAGCAGGTCCGTGGCCTCCAACTGCTCCACCGCGCGGCGCGTGGCCTGGTTCACGTCCCCCTCGGAGTCGAAGGTCAGCTCCGCGTACGGACCCACCCCGATGCCCGTTCCACCTGCCATGACTTCCCCCTTCGCGCCGCGCCCCGGGAAACCAGCATCCTGCTGCCGGGCCCGCGCGGCCAGATGCCGTCCGCCAGATTCTGCCTGCCCCAGGCTCGTGCCCGGGCGGGCCCGGCTCACCCGTACTGCTCCTCGCACACCGTCCGGGCGGGCGCGAGCGCGGTCGCCTTCCCGGCCCGGCCAACCGCGTACGCCGCTGCGGTACCGGTCCGGCCCGTACGAGGCACCTCCTCCACGGCGAGCCGCTCGGCCCCGCTGCGGACCTGCCCCGCCGACGCTGCGCGCCCCCGCCCCCTTCCGCCGGTACATACCGACTGGTTAGTCTGCCGGGAATCCGGTGTCCGGCAACCGGCAGTCGGCCATGAAAGGTGATCCCCGTGAGCGAGTACCAGGACCAGCGAGTCGTCGTCACCGGCGCGGGCGGTGGCATCGGCGCCGCCCTCGCCCGGCGCTTCGCCGCCGAGGGCGCCACGGTGGTGGTCAACGACCTCGACGCCGCCAAGGCCGCCGCGGTCGCGGGCGGGATCGGGTCACGTGCCATCCCGGTGCCGGGCGACGCGTCCGCGATCGTGCCCGACGCCCGCGAAGCCCTCGGCGGAACGATCGACATCTACTGCGCCAACGCCGGACTCGCCTCGGGCGGGGACGCGTTCGCCGACGAGGCCGTCTGGGAGGCGGCCTGGGACGTCAATGTCATGGCCCACGTCCGCGCGGCCAGGCTGCTCCTGCCGGACTGGCTGGAGCGGGAGAGCGGCCGCTTCTTGTCGACCGTCTCCGCCGCCGGACTGCTGACCATGATCGGAGCGGCGCCGTACAGTGTCACCAAGCACGGTGCACTCGCCTTCGCCGAATGGCTCTCGCTGACCTACCGCCACCGCGGTGTGCAGGTCCACGCCATCTGCCCGCAGGGCGTGCGCACCGACATGCTGACCGCCGCGGGCTCGGCGGGCGAACTCGTCCTGGAGCCGACCGCGATCGAGCCGGAAGCGGTCGCGGACGCGTTGTTCGACGGCATGGAGAAGGGCCGGTTCTTGATCCTTCCGCACCCCGAGGTCGCGGACTTCTACGCCGCGCGTGCCACCGAGCCGGACCGCTGGCTGAGCGGCATGAACCACCTCCAGCAGAAGTGGGAGACCCCATGACGCCCGACGCGGCCCCCGGCCTGGGCCTCGCCTCGGCTCCGGCCCCCGACACGGCTCCGGCCCCCGACACGGTTCCGGCCGCCGCCGTAGCCGACGCCGTCCCCACCGCCGTCGGTCGCGGTCAAGGATCCCGGTACGCCGCCCAGCCCTGGCTCGGGCTGCTCAGCCCGGCCCAGCGGGCACCCGTCGCACCGCGGCCCACCGTCCTGCACGCCTTCCGCGACGCCGTCGCCCGGGCCCCCGAACGCACCGCCCTGGCCTACTTCGACGGCCGGATCGGCTACGCCGAGGCCGACGCGCTCTCCGACTCCGTCGCCGGTCACCTGGCGGCACACGGCATCCGTCGCGGGGACCGCGTCGCCGTCATGCTCCAGAACACCCCGCACTTCGTGCTCGCCGTCCTGGCCGCCTGGAAGGCCGGGGCGGTCGTCGTCCCGCTCAATCCGATGTACAAGTCCGGCGAGGTCGGGCACATCCTGCGCGACTCCGGGGCCGCCGCGCTGGTCTGCGACGGCCGGGCGTGGACGGCGTACCTGCGCGAAGCCGCGCGGGACAGTGCCGTACGGATCGCCCTGACCGCCCGCGACCGGGACTTCCAGACCCGCGACGACCCGCGCCTGTTCACCCCCGCGCGGGACCCGCAGCCGACGGCCCCGCCCGCTCGGACCGCTCCGGCCGCTCCGCCCGCCCCCGCCGCCCGGTCCGTCGCAGAGGCAGCCGACCTCACCTCCGTGGCCGGCCGGGGCCACCCCGCCCCGGACGACCCGCGGCTCACCGCCGCCGACACGGCCCTCATCAGCTACACCTCCGGCACCAGCGGCACCCCCAAGGGGGCCGTGAACCCGCACGGCGCGCTCACGTACAACGCCATACGACAGGTCACCGGTCACCCCCTCCCCGAGGGCGCCGCCTACTTCGCCCTCGCGCCCCTCTTCCACATCACCGGCATGGTCTGCGAGCTCGCCGCCTGCTTCACCAACGCGGGCACCCTCGTCCTCGCCCACCGCTTCGACGCGGGCGTCGTCCTCGACGCCTTCCTCGAACACCGGCCCGCCTACACCGTCGGTCCTGCCACCGCCTTCATGGCCCTCGCCGCCCACCCCGACGTCACCCCGGACCACTTCGCCTCGTTCCAGGTGATCTCCTCGGGCGGCGCCCCGCTGCCGCCCGCGCTCGTCGAACGCCTGCGCGCCGCCTTCGGCTTCTACCTCCGCAACGGGTACGGCCTCACCGAGTGCACCGCCCCCTGCGCCTCGGTCCCCGCGCACCGCGAAGCCCCCGTCGACCCCGCCTCCGGCACCCTCTCGGTCGGCGTCCCCGGCGCCGACACGGTCGTCCGCATCCTCGACGAACACGGCGCGGAGGTCCCCTTCGGCGAGACCGGCGAGATAGCGGTGCGCGGCCCCCAGGTCGTACCCGGCTACTGGGGCCTGCCCGCCGACACCGCCCAGGCCTTCCCGGACGGAGAACTGCGTACCGGCGACGTCGGTTTCATGGACGCGGACGGCTGGCTCTACGTCGTCGACCGCAAGAAGGACATGATCAACGCATCCGGCTTCAAGGTCTGGCCGCGGGAGGTCGAGGACGTGCTCTACACCCACCCCGCCGTGCGCGAGGCGGCCGTGGTCGGCGTCCCGGACACCTACCGCGGGGAGAGCGTGAAGGCGTACGTCAGTCTCCGCCCCGGCACCTCGGCCGAACCGGCGGAGCTCTCCGCCCACTGCGCCGAGCGCATCGCCGCGTACAAATACCCGCGCCAGGTGGAGATCCTGCCTGTCCTTCCGAAGACGACCAGTGGCAAGATCCTCCGACGGGAGCTGCGCGACCGCGGCTGAAAACAGTCGGACGGTC
Organism: Streptomyces sp. NPDC003038; assembly: GCF_040611115.1. Classification (NCBI taxonomy): domain Bacteria; kingdom Bacillati; phylum Actinomycetota; class Actinomycetes; order Kitasatosporales; family Streptomycetaceae; genus Streptomyces; species Streptomyces sp. NPDC003038. Next base: position 27,207 of record NZ_JBEXNN010000030.1, on the reverse strand, counting down.
GTACGGACGGCGGGGGAAGACGAAGGACATGGAAGGGAAGGTCAGCGCCATGGCGGCCAGGACCACGGAGCCCGAAGGCACGCACGAAGCCCCGGTACCGCAGCGGCTGCTGGCCGTCGCCACCCGGCTGTTCGCCGAACGCGGCTACGACCGCACCTCCGTTCAGGAGATCGTCGAGGCGGCCGGGGTCACCAAGGGTGCGCTCTACCACTACTTCGGGTCCAAGGACGATCTGCTGCACGAGGTGTACGCGCGCATGCTGCGCCTCCAGCAGCAGCGGCTCGACGCGGTCGCCGCATCCGACGCACCCGTCGAGGAGCGGCTGCGCGCGGCGGCGGCCGACGTGGTCGTCACCACCATCGAGAACCTCGACGACGCGATGATCTTCTTCCGGTCGATGCACCAGCTCAGCCCGGAGAAGTTCAAGCAGGTACGGGCGGAGCGCCGGCGCTACCACGAGCGCTTCCGGGCGCTGATCGAGGAGGGCCAGCGCACCGGGGTGTTCTCCACCGCCACACCCGCGGACCTGGTGGTGGACTACCACTTCGGGTCCGTCCACCACCTGTCCACCTGGTACCGCGAGGACGGCCCGCTCACGCCGCAGCAGGTCGCCGACCACCTCGCGGACCTGCTGCTGCGCGCGCTGCGCCCGTAGGCGGCGGGTGTCCTGGCGTACTCGGGCGGGCTCGGGACGGACTCGGGGCGGGCCGGCTTCCCGTCCGTCCAGCCTGCCCGGGGGCACCGGGCGCGGCCCGCGCCCGCCCGGGCCGCCGAGGTTCAGCCCCGGTACTGCTTCAGTTCCCGCCGCGCCAGCGAGCGCTGGTGCACCTCGTCCGGCCCGTCGGCCAGCCGCAGCGTCCGCGCCGCCGCCCACAGCTCCGCCAGCGGGAAGTCCTGGCTCACGCCGCCCGCGCCGTGCAACTGCACCGCCTGGTCCAGGATCCCCACGACCGCCCGCGGGGTCGCGATCTTGATGGCCTGGATCTCGGTGTGCGCGCCCCGGTTCCCGACCGTGTCCATCAGCCAGGCCGTCTTCAGCACCAGCAGCCGCAGCTGTTCCACCGTGACCCGGGCGTCCGCGATCCAGTTCTGCACGACCCCCTGCGCGGCCAGTTCCTTGCCGAAAGCCGTACGTCCCACGGCGCGCCGGCACATCAGCTCGATGGCCCGCTCCGCCATGCCGATCAGCCGCATGCAGTGATGGATCCGGCCCGGCCCGAGCCGGGCCTGGGCGATGGCGAAGCCGCTGCCCTCCTCGCCGATGAGGTTCGCCGCGGGGACCCGCGCCCCGTCGAAGACGACCTCGGCGTGACCGCCGTGGTCGTGGTCCGCGTACCCGTACACGGTCATCGCCCGGCGCACCTCGACCCCGGGCGTGTCCCGTGGAACGAGGATCATCGACTGCTGGCGGCGCGGATCGGAGCCGTCCGGGTCGGTCTTGCCCATCACGATGAAGACCTTGCAGTCCGGGTTCATGGCCCCGGAGATGAACCACTTGCGACCGGTGACCACGTACTCGTCACCGTCACCGTCGCCGCTCGTGGACCGCTCGATCCGGGTCTCGATGTTCGTCGCGTCCGAGGAGGCCACCTCCGGCTCAGTCATCGCGAAGGCGGAGCGGATCTCCCCGGCCAGCAGCGGCTCCAGCCACTGCTTCTTCTGCTGCTCGTTCCCGAACTGCGCGAGCAGCTCCATGTTTCCGGTGTCGGGGGCCGCGCAGTTGGTGGCCATCGGCGCCAGGTGCGGGCTGCGCCCCGTGATCTCGGCGAGCGGTGCGTACTGGAGGTTGGTCAGGCCGGCGCCGTACTCGGCACCGGGCGAGCCGTGCTGGTCGACGAAGAACAGGTTCCAGAGTCCCTGACGGCGTGCCTCGGCCTTCAGGTCCCCGAAGACGGCCGGGGTGTCCCAGGGCGAGGCCAGCCGCGCGCGCTGCTCGGCGGCGACCGGTTCCGCCGGGTAGACGTACTCCTCCATGAACGCGAGCAGCCGCTCGCGGAGTTCCTCGGTCCGGGCGTCGAATGCGAAGTCCATGAGTGTGCCTCAGCCTTCCTGGAGTTCCTGGAGGGTGGTCAGACCGTGCTCGATGAAGACCGGGACCAGCTCGCCGATCCGGTCGAAGCCCGCGCCGACGGTCTGCCCGAGCGTGAACCGGTAGTGGATGCCTTCGAGGATCACCGCGAGCTTGAACCAGGCGAAGGCCGTGTACCAGGCGATGGCGCCGGTGTCCCGGCCGGAGCGGGCCGCGTACCGCGCGATCAGCTCGGCGGGCGTGGGATGCCCCGGCGCCCCGCTCGTCGTACTGACCGGAGACGAGGTCAGGCCCAGGTCCGAGCTGTACATCACCAGCAGTCCGAGGTCGGTCAGCGGATCGCCGAGCGTGGACATCTCCCAGTCCAGCACCGCTCGGATCGTGTCGTCCGGGCCGCCGATGAGGACGTTGTCGAGCCGGAAGTCCCCGTGCACGACGGTCGGAGCGGGGGAGTCGGGCAGGGTCCGGCCGAGCGCGCCGTGCAGCTCGTCGATCCCGGCGAGGTCCCGGCCCCGGGATGCGGCGAGCTGCTTGCCCCAGCGGCGCAGCTGCCGGTCGAGGAAGCCCTCCGGCCGGCCGAAATCGCCCAGCCCCGCCGCCTGCGGCTCCACCGCGTGCAGCTCGACCAGGGTGTCCACCAGGGCCAGCACCGCCTGCCGGGTGCGTTCGGGGCCGATCGCGGCGAGCTGGCCGGCCGTCCGGTACGGCACCCCGTCCACGTACTCCATGACGTAGAACGGCGCCCCGAGCACGGAGTCGTCCTCGCACAGCAGCAGCGGTTCGGGCACCGGTACGGCCGTGCCGTGCAGCGCCTCGATGACCCGGTGCTCACGCCGCATGTCGTGCGCGGTGGCCAGCACGTGCCCGAGCGGCGGCCGGCGCACCACCCAGCGGGCGGTCCCGTCGGTGATCTCGTACGTGAGGTTCGACCGGCCGCCTTCGATCAGCCGGCCGCGCAGCGGCCCGGCCAGGAGTCCGGGCCGTGCCCGGTCGAGATGACCGCGCAGCCGCTGCAGATCGAGGCCCCGGGGGCCGGCTGAAGCCGAGTCTGGGGCTGGGGTCATGGTGGGGCACCTCCGAGGGGGCGGGACACGGGACGAGGAGAGGCGGGGCCGGGAGAACGCGGCACTGCCGCACCTCATCATGCCGACCAGTCGGTATGCCGTCCAGAGCGCGGGCGGAAAGTGCACCGCATGCCCGCAATGTCACGCGTGGCAGAGGATCGGCGTGCCCCCGTTCATCACCGTCATGTCCTTCAGGACCGCCAGGATGTCCAGGGGCGCCCCCTCCGGCTCCCCGGCGAGTTCCGCGTAGGCGCGGTGCAGGTTCGCCACCAGCCGCTCGCTCTCCCGCCAGGCCGCGAACTCGCCGAGATCGGCCTGCCGGGCCGTTTCCAGCGGGGTCAGCCCCTTCGCCCGGCCTTCCCGGGCGAGTTCGGCCACGTACCGCAGATAGCGCTCGGTGGTGTCGTAGGCCGAGGAATCGGTCAGGGGCCCGTGGCCCGGCACGACCGTCCGCGCGCCCAGCGAGCGCAGCAGCTCCAGCGCCCGCAGCGAGCCGGACAGCGAGCCCATCGCCAGGAACGGCGTCCCCTCGGCGAAGACCAGGTCGCCGGTGAAGACGACCCGCTGCCGGGGCAGCCACACGATCGAGTCCCCGGTGGTGTGCGCCACGCCGGGGTGGATGACCCGCACCTCCGTATCGCCCACGTGCAGGGTCATCCGTTCGCTGTATGTGAGATCGGGCGCGGTGATCTCCATCGCGCCGAAGTCCGTCGCCGGCCAGATCATCTCCAGCTGGCGCCCGGCCGCGAGCTGCTCGGCCCGCGAGCTCTCGTGCGCGAGGATCAGCGCCTCGGGGGCGAACAGGCTGTTGCCGTAGGTGTGGTCGCCGTGGTGGTGGGTGTTCACCACCGTGCGGGGGAGCGGCGCCCCGGTCGCCGCGACCGCCTCACGCAGGGCCAGCGCCCGCCGCTGCGTCGCGGCCGTGTCGATGAGCAGGGTCCGTCCGCCGTCGGTCACGAAGCCGGCGTTGTTGAGGCACCAGCCGCCGTCCGGCTGGACGTAGGCGTACACCCCGGTCGCGGGCTGGACGAGATACGGCTCTGCGACGGTCATCTGTGCTCCCCCCGGGCGGGCGTGACGGGCGGTCAGCATCCTGCCAGCCCGTCGGGGCGGTGGGGGAGGGCGGGGTGGAATGTGGCCGGATGGCCGGTCGTCGACGCGTGGGCAAGGGGTGGGGCTGGGAGGAGCAGAGAGGGGCAGAGAGGGTCAGGGCGGGCAGCGCGCGGAGGATCCGTGGCGGCCGGCTCGGCTCCCGGCCGGCTCGGTGGTCGAGTCGCGGTCGAGTCGCTGGTTCGAGTCGGCGACCGCGTCGATCCCGGTCAGTGATCGTCGTAGTGGCCGTCGTGCGCGGCGTGCCGGTGACCGTCGTGCAGGTAGTCGACGTGGTCGCCGTGCGGCACGGAGTCGTGGCCGCAGTCCGCGTCGTGCGCGTGCTCGTGGCCGTCGTGGGCGGTGTGTCCCATGCTCTCGCACTCGTCCCAGTGCCCCGAGTGCGCCCGGTGCAGATGGCCGTCGTGCGCGTAGTCGACGTGGTCGCCGTGCGGAACCGCGCGGTGGCCGCAGTCCGCGCCGTGCGCGTGCTCGTGCGTGGGGTGTTCGAGGTGGGTCGTCATGCCGCCGAGGCTAGTCCGAAGAGTCGTCGATAGACCGTTATGTCCCCGGTGGCGCGGAGAAGCCGGATCATCGGACCGGCAGTTCAGATGATCATCGCCACCGCGAGCATCGCCAGCGCCACCGTGCAGGCCACCACCGCCAGCGCGGCCCGCGGCGCCAGCCCCGGCGGCCGGACCGCCGCCAGCGCCCGCACCCGGCGGTGCGCCACCGCCAGGAACGCCAGCCAGATCAGCGCGATGACCGCCGCCCCGGCCACCTCCACCGGCGAACCGGACCCGCGCAGCGCCTGCCGCAGCGCCAGCACCGCGACGACGGAGCACGCCAGCGTCGTACGCCGCCACGCGAGCCGGGTCCGCTCCGGCTGCAGCCCGGCATCCCGCGGAGCGGGACCGCTCGCTTCCGGCGCGGGCCCGCTCACCGCCCCGTCGTCCAGCCCAGGATCACGAGCACCACCATCGTCACCGCGACCAGCCCCACCCCCGCGCTCAGCACCACCGGGAACCGGGACAGCGGCAGGTCCTCACCGCGGCGCATCGCCCGCTCGCACCGCACCCAGTGGTTCACCGCCCGCAGCGCGCAGGCCGCGCCCACCGCGAGCAGCGCGAAGGCCATCCCGGCGCGCACCGCCCACCGCAGGTCCGGCAGGAACTGGTCGACCGCGAATCCGCCGCCCACCAGGGCCAGCGCCGTCCGGATCCAGGCCAGGAAGGTCCGCTCGTTGGCCAGCGAGAAACGGTAGTCGGGGGTCTGGCCCTCGCCCTTCAGCCGCTCCGGCGCGAACCAGAGGCGCACATCGCGCAGGAAGCCGCCCTTCGGGGAATCGATCACCCCCGCAATTTACGCGTCCGGTGCGCGGAACTCCCGCAGCCGCCGGTACGCCTCCAGCCCGTCCGGCACCCACGCCCGATCCCCGCTCGCGACCAGCCGGGCCAGCTCGTCCTCGCCGACGAAGTCGTACCAGGCCACCTCCGACGTCTGCGGCCGCACCGGCAGCTCGCACCGCACCTCGTGCACGTACGACCACCAGGCCCCGCCCGGACCCTCGTACAGGAACTTGAACAGCGGCACGGGTTGGGGCAGCCCCCGCACCCCGAGCTCTTCCCCGGCCTCCCGCAGGGCGGCCTCCGCGTACGTTTCGCCGGCGCCGACCACCCCGCCCACGAACATGTCGTAGTGCGAGGGGAACACCAGCTTCGACGCCGTCCGCCGGTGTACGAAGATCCGCCCCCGCGCATCCCTGGCCCGCACGAACACACACCGGTGGATCAGTCCGCGGCCGTACACCTCGCCGCGCGGGGCCTGCCCCGTCACCCGGTCGTCCCGGTCCACCACGTCCAGCACTTCATCAGCGGCACTCACAGGACTCATCCAACCACCGCTGTTGACTGGTTACCGCTCCGTAGCCAAGGATCGCCCCACCCACCACGGAGGACGGTTGACGCATGACGTACGACGCAGACGTGATCGTGATCGGGGCCGGCCTGGCGGGCCTCGCGGCCACCGCCGAACTCATCGACGCGGGGCGCAAGGTCATCCTGCTCGACCAGGAGCCGGAGCAGTCCCTCGGCGGCCAGGCGCACTGGTCCTTCGGCGGACTGTTCTTCGTGGACTCGCCCGAGCAGCGCCGGATGCGGATCAAGGACAGCCGCGACCTCGCCCTCCAGGACTGGTTCGGCACGGCCGGTTTCGACCGCGAGGAGGACGCCTGGCCGCGCCGCTGGGCCGAGGCCTACGTCGACTTCGCGTCCGGCGAGAAGCGGTCCTGGCTGCACGCGCAGGGCGTCCGCTTCTTCCCCGTGGTCGGCTGGGCCGAGCGCGGCGGCTACGACGCCGACGGACACGGGAACTCCGTCCCCCGCTTCCACATCACCTGGGGCACGGGCCCCGGCCTGGTGGAGCCCTTCGAGCGGCGCGTCCGGGCGGGGGTGGCCCGGGGCCTGGTCCAGCTGAAGTTCCGCCACCGGGTCACCGGGCTCTCCCGTACGGCCGGTGCGGTGGACACGGTGACGGGCGAGATCCTGGAACCGTCCGACGCCGTACGGGGCACCGCGAGCAGCCGCGAGAGCGCCGGGGCCTTCTCCCTCCGGGCCCAGGCCGTGATCGTCACCTCGGGCGGCATCGGCGGCAACCACGACCTCGTGCGCGAGCAGTGGCCGGCGCGGCTGGGCACCCCGCCGGAGCGGATGCTCTCCGGGGTCCCGGCGCACGTGGACGGCCTGATGCTGGGCATCGCGGAGGCGGCGGGCGCGCGCCACATCAACAAGGACCGGATGTGGCACTACACCGAGGGCATCCAGAACTGGAACCCGATCTGGGGCAAGCACGGCATCCGCATCCTGCCCGGCCCGTCCTCCCTGTGGCTGGACGCGACCGGCAAGCGGCTGCCCGTGCCGCTCTTCCCGGGCTTCGACACCCTCGGCACCCTCGACCACATCATGAAGACCGGCCACGACCACACCTGGTTCGTGCTCAACCGGCGCATCATCGGCAAGGAGTTCGGCCTCTCCGGCTCCGAGCAGAACCCGGACCTCACGGGCAGGTCGGTCCGGGGTGTCATCGACCGCGCGCGGCAGGCCGTACCGGGGCCCGTCCAGGCGTTCATGGACAACGGGGCCGACTTCGTCGTCGAGCGTGACCTGTCCGCCCTGGTGCGCGGGATGAACGCCGTGACGAAGGAGGACCTGATTGACGAGGCCGCGCTGCGCGGCGTGATCACGTCCCGGGACCGGGAGATCGCCAACCCCTTCACCAAGGACCTTCAGGTGACGGCCATCCACGGCGCGCGCAAGTACCTCGGCGACAAACTGATCCGGACGGCCGCCCCGCACCGGATCCTGGACCCCGAGGCGGGCCCGCTCATCGCGGTCCGGCTCTCGATCCTGACCCGCAAGTCACTGGGCGGCCTGGAGACCGACCTCTCCTCGCGCGTCCTCACCGGGGCCGGCGAAGCGCTGCCCGGCGTCTACGCGGCGGGCGAGGCCGCGGGCTTCGGCGGCGGCGGCGTCCACGGCTACCGCGCGCTGGAGGGCACCTTCCTCGGCGGGTGCATCTTCTCGGGCCGGGCGGCGGGCCGCGCGGCGGCGAAGGCGGTCGGCTGACCCGCGGGCGGCTGCCGACGCGGCCGGCTGCCGACGCGGGCGACCGCCGACCGCCGGGCGCCTCGCCGCTCAGGGCCGGCGCAGGATCTCGGCGATCCGGAAGCGTTCCGCGACGACCAGGGTGTCGTCGTCGACCGTGAAGCCCGGGTCGCCGAGGAGCTCGCGCAGCTGCGCCCCGTGCCAGAAGCTCTCGTGCGAGGATCGCCATTCGGCCACTGACGCATACCCTTCGCCCTCGTCCTGTACGTGCCGCAACTCCACCGCGCCGAGCGGCAGGACCCGTACGTCCGTCACCTCCAGGACGGCCACCGGGCGGTCCTCGGAGTCCATCAGCGCCGTCCGCCGCCCCGCCTCGGGGAGCGGTTCGTCCTCTGCCTCATAGGCCGCGAGCAGCCCGGTGGTCGTCGTCTTCGCCCCGCTCAGCACGGCCGCCACCAGCTGGTCGCGCAGCGGCCCGGGGAAGCCCAGCAGGTACGGGGGGAGGTCGTGGTACGCGGTCATGCGCCCAGCCTAAGGCGGAGTCGGGCCGATGTCGCGAACCGGAACGAATGGACCAACTCTCCCCTCGACCCGAGCAGTTGAAACCCGCCACGCAGTGGACTGGACCTTGACGCGGAGCTGTGCCTGCCGGTTTGCTGTGCGTGATCATCCGGATCGCTCACCGGTATGGTCCTCGCGCCACCGGCCGCACCGCTCGCGTGCATCCTGCACGCGATTCGGTCACGCTGGTGCCCGCCCGTTCTGCCCGTCCGTTCATGCTCGCCGCTCCTGCTCGTCCGCTCACGCTCGACCGCCCGCGTTCTGGAGGGAAAACCGCGGATGTCCCCGCCTCCGCCGCCCCTCGGCCGCGCCCGCAAGCGGGACGCACAGCTCTTCGACCCGGCCCTCTGTGACGCCGAACTGGTCGACGTGCGCGCCCAGTTCACCCAGGGCCGCTGGTCCAAGGCCCGCTCCCTCCTCGTCGGCACCGGCGACGACTGGGACCGCCGCGGCCATCGCGTCGTGGTCCTCGCCGAGACCCCGGCGGCCGGCGCCTGGGCCCGCGAATGGCTGCTCGCCGAACCGGAGAGCGCCGACGCCGCCACCCTCCTCGCCTGCGCCGCCGTCTTCACCGCCCTGCGCCGCAAGGGCACACCCGACGCCGCCGAGGAAGCCTGCCGCCGCGCCGCCGCCCTGCTCCCCGCGGACCCGACCCCCTGGCTCGGCCTGCTCCTCCTCTCCCGCGCCTTCGGTACCGAGGAGGAGTTCAGCCGCCACTTCGACCAGGTGCGGGCCCGCCACCGCGAGCACCACCACGCCCACCACCTGATGGTCGCCAAGCTGGCCGAGCGCACCCCCGCCTCCGGCCACGACCCGCTCCACGAGGTCTACGACTTCGCCGCCTGGGCCGCCGAGGAGTCCCCGGCCGACTCGCCGCTAGCCGTGCTCCCCGTCATCGCGCACGCCGAGCGCTACCGGGTGCTGGCCGCCACCCACGGCCACACCTTCGACAGCGCCACCCAGCACTGGTCCGGCCGCCGCGCCCGCCAGGTCCTGCGCGCCGCCTTCGACTGGTGGCTGGAGTGGGAGCGCGAGGACCACCCCCGCAACCGGGTCGACCTCAACTTCCTCGCACACGCCAAGCTCTGCGAAGGCCGCCCGGCCGAGGCCGCCGCCCTCTTCCACCGCATCGGCAGCCACGCCACCCGGGCCCCCTGGTCCTACCCGGACCTCGACCCGCACAAGGCCTTCCTCGCCGCGCGCAGCGCCGCACTCGGCACCGCTTGACCCCCCTCGCCACCCTCCCCTCCCGCATCACGCTCCGCGCCACCCCCCTCCACCGCACCCCCAGCCCCGAAAGACCTCCACCCGGAAAGGACGCCGCCATGCCGACGGGCAGCTCCACCACGCTCAAAGACCCGGCCGAGATCCGTACGTACAAGGGCCAGGACCGGGCCCTGCGCGCCGACCGCCTCGGCACGGCCGGCCTGCTGCTCTCCGTGCTCGCCGCCAGCGCGCCCCTGATGGTCGTCGCCGGGGTGATGCCCACGACCTTCGGCGTCATGGGCATCGTCGGCCAGCCGCTGCTGTTCGTCATCCTCGGCATCGTCCTCGCGCTCTTCAGCATCGGCTACGCCGAGATGAGCCGGCACGTCCACAACGCCGGCGCCTTCTACGCGTACATCGCCCGCGGCCTCGGCCCCACCGCGGGCGCCGGTGCCTCGCTCGTCGCCCTCGTCGCGTACAGCGCCATGCAGGTCGGCGTCTACGGAATCCTCGGCTTCGAGATCTCCGGTCTCTTCGCGACCTACCTGAAGATCGAACTGGCCTGGTGGATACCGGCCCTCGCCGCGGTCGCCGCCACCGGAGCGCTCGGCTGGCTCAAGATCGACCTCAACGCCAAGGTCCTCGGTGTGCTGCTCCTCATCGAGTGCGCCCTCGTCGTCGTCTTCGACGTCGCCGCGCTCGCCGACCCCGGCCCCGAAGGCCTCTCGCTCCACGCCTTCAACCCCGAGACCCTCAGCGGAGCCGGCCTCGGCACGGCGCTCTGCTTCTGCATCGCCGCCTTCGTCGGCTTCGAGCAGTCCCCGGTCTACGCGGAGGAGACCAGCAAGCCGCACATCGTCGTCTCCCGCGTGATGTTCCTCGCCGTCGGCTTCGTCGCCCTCTTCTTCGCGTTCAGCGCCTGGGCCCTGACCGTCGCCACCGGCCCCGCCGAAGTCGTCAAGACCTCCGCCGAGGCAGGTCCCGGCCTGCTCTTCCAGCTCACCGCCGACCGCCTCGGCGGCACCTTCACCGACGTCCTGCACGTCCTCTTCGTGAGCGGCATGTTCGCCGCCATGCTCAGCTTCCACAACGTGGTCGCCCGCTACGCCTTCGCCATGGGCCGCGAGGGCCTGCTCCCGGCCGCCTTCGGCCGGACCAACGCCGGCACCGGCGCCCCCGGCACCGGCTCCCTCCTGCAGACCGTGGTCGCCACCCTCATCGTCGTCGCCTTCGCCGTCACCGACGACATGCCGGCCGGCGACCCCACCGCTCCCGTCCTGCACCTGTTCACCTGGATGGGCAGCGTCGGCGCCCTCGGAGTGACCCTCCTGATGGCCACCGCCTCCTTCGCCGTCATCGCCTTCTTCGTCCGCCGCGGCACCGCCGGCGCCCAGGTCTGGCGGCTCCTCGCGGCCGGCGCAGCCGGTCTCGCCCTGCTCGCCATCGCCGTCTACACCGTCAAGGACTTCGGCGTCCTGGTCGGCGCCGAGGAAGGTTCGGCCCTCAGCTGGGCCCTGCCGGGCATCATCGGCGCCGCCGTCGTGACCGGCCTGCTCTACGGAGTGGTGCTGCGCAGCCGGCGCCCCGAGGTTCACGCCCGCATCGGCCTGGGGAACGAGGCCTTCCGCCTCGACCAGGCAGCGGAGGCCACCCCGGCCGACTGAGTGGCCGCCTCGCTTTCCATCACCCACGAAGCCCCCGACACCTGTTTCCAAGGTCGTCGGGGGCTTCTGTGCACAGGCAGATTTTGGAGGGTGGCGGAAGCTCATGGTCTCCTGGGTCGACAAAATCACCGGACCCGCCGCAGAGGGGACACCACCCAGCCTCCTCGCGCGGCGGCCCGGACCTGCTGTCCGACCCCCACGAAGGCGAACCCGTACATGAGTGACCGCACCTTGACCGAGGCTCCCGCCCCGGCGTCGCCCCGCCATCTCGACGCCGGTGACGAGGGCTACAGCAAGGACCTCAAGTCCCGCCACATCAACATGATCGCGATCGGCGGGGCGATAGGCACCGGCCTGTTCCTCGGCGCGGGCGGCCGCCTCGCGGGCGCCGGCCCCTCCCTCGCGATCGCCTACGCGGTGTGCGGTGTCTTCGCCTTCTTCGTCGTCAGGGCCCTCGGCGAGCTCGTCCTCTACCGGCCCTCCTCCGGCGCCTTCGTCTCCTACGCGCGCGAGTTCATGGGGGAGAAGGGCGCCTACACCGCCGGCTGGCTGTACTTCCTGAACTGGTCCACGACGACCGTCGCCGACATCACCGCCGCCGCCACCTACGCGCACTTCTGGTCGATGTTCACCAGCGTCCCGCAGTGGGTCCTGGCCCTGATCGCCCTCGCCGTCGTCCTCACCGCGAACCTGATCTCGGTGAAGTACTTCGGCGAGATGGAGTTCTGGTTCTCCATCGTCAAGGTCGGCGCCCTGGTCATCTTCCTGCTCGTCGGCATCTACCTCGTGGCCACCAGCCACGAGATCGGCGGCCACACCCCCGGCCTCGCCACGATCACCGACAACGGCGGCCTCTTCCCCGCCGGCGTGCTCCCGATGCTCCTCGTCGTCCAGGGCGTGGTCTTCGCGTACGCCTCCGTCGAGCTCTGTGGAGTCGCGGCCGGTGAGACCGAGAACCCCGAGAAGATCATGCCGAAGGCGATCAACTCGATCATGTGGCGCGTCGGTATCTTCTACGTCGGCTCCGTCGTCCTGCTCGCCCTGCTGCTGCCGTACACCGCGTACTCCTCCGGCCAGAGCCCGTTCGTCACGGTCTTCGACAAGCTGGGCATCCCCGGCACCGCCGGCATCATGAACCTCGTCGTCCTGACCGCGGCGCTCTCCAGCCTGAACTCCGGCCTCTACTCCACCGGCCGCATCCTGCGCTCGATGGCCATGTCCGGCTCCGCGCCGAAGTTCACCGCCCGCATGAACAAGGGCAAGGTCCCCTACGGCGGAGTGCTCTTCACGGCGGCCTTCGGCATCGCGGGCGTCGGCCTCAACTGGTTCATGCCCAAGGACGCCTTCGAGATCGTCCTGAACTTCGCCTCCCTCGGCATCCTCGGCACGTGGGCGATGGTCATGCTCTGCTCGCTCCACTTCTGGCGCAACGCACGCGACGGCAAGCTCGAACGCCCGGCCTACCGCCTGCCCTGGGCCCCGTACACCCAGATCATCACGCTGGGCTTCCTCCTCACGGTCCTCGTCCTGATGTGGTGTGACGGCGGCGTCGGCCGTACGACCGTCATGTTCGTCCCGGTCATCGGCGCGGCCCTGGTCGGCGGCTGGTTCCTGGTCCGCGGCCGCGTGGCCGAAATCGCCGCGGCCCGCCGCTGACGGCCCCGCCCGCCCACGAGGCCCCCGCGCGCGGGGGCCTCGTACCGGCACACACGCGGACGAGAAAGCGGACAACGAAAAAGGACCCCGCCGAAGCGGGGTCCTTCTCTGGTGTCCGAGGGGGGACTTGAACCCCCACGCCCGATAAAGGGCACTAGCACCTCAAGCTAGCGCGTCTGCCATTCCGCCACCCGGACAAGGTGTCTGTCTCGCGGCGCTGGGCCGTTCCGACGTGGAAAACATTACCAAACATTCCGGCGGCCCCGATCACACCCCCCGTCGGCCGGGACCGCCCTTGGGGAGAACGGCCCGGAGCGGGAGGATGGGAGCAGTTCGGTACTGAGCAGTGGGAGGAAGCAGCGTGAGCGAGTCGAGCGCGGGCAAGGCCGTCTCCGGCGAGGACGAGGTCGTCGACCTCTGCCGGGATCTCATCCGGATCGACACCAGCAACTACGGAGACCACTCCGGCCCCGGCGAGCGCAAGGCGGCGGAGTGGGTCGCCGAGAAACTCGCCGAGGTCGGGCTGGAGCCGCAGATCTTCGAGTCGCACAAGGGGCGCGCCTCGACCGTCGCGCGGATCGAGGGCGAGGACCCGTCGCGGCCGGCGCTGCTGATCCACGGGCACACCGACGTGGTTCCGGCCAACGCGGCCGACTGGACCTACGACCCCTTCGCGGGGGAGATCGCCGACGGGTGCCTGTGGGGCCGGGGCGCCGTCGACATGAAGGACATGGACGCGATGACGCTGGCCGTCGTACGCGACCGCATGCGCAGCGGGCGCAAGCCCCCGCGGGACATCGTGCTGGCCTTCCTCGCCGACGAGGAAGCGGGAGGCGTGTACGGGGCGCGGCACCTGGTGGACAAGCACCCGGGTCTTTTCGAGGGCGTGACCGAGGCGATCGGCGAGGTCGGCGGCTTCTCCTTCACGGTCAACGAGAACCTGCGGCTCTACCTCGTCGAGACCGCGCAGAAGGGCATGCACTGGATGCGGCTCACGGTGGAGGGCACCGCGGGCCACGGCTCCATGACCAACAACGACAACGCCATCACGGAGCTGTGCGAGGCCGTGGGGCGCCTCGGCCGCCACACGTGGCCGGTGCGGGTGACCAAGACCGTACGGTCCTTCCTGGACGAGCTCTCGGACGCGCTGGGGACGCCGCTCGACCCGGACGACATGGACGCCACCCTCGCCAAGCTCGGCGGCATCGCCAAGATGGTCGGCGCGACCCTGCGGAATTCGGCCGCCCCGACGATGCTCGGCGCCGGCTACAAGGTCAACGTCATCCCGGGGCAGGCCACCGCCCACGTAGACGGCCGCTTCCTGCCGGGCTACGAGGACGAGTTCTTCGCCGACCTCGACCGGATCCTCGGCCCGCGCGTGAAGCGGGAGGACGTGCACGGGGACAAGGCCCTGGAGACGGACTTCGACGGGAAGCTCGTCGACGCCATGCAGATCGCCCTCAAGGCGGAGGACCCGATCGCGCGGGCGGTCCCGTACATGCTCTCGGGCGGTACCGACGCCAAGTCCTTCGACGACCTCGGCATCCGCTGCTTCGGCTTCGCGCCGTTGCGGCTGCCTCCGGAGCTGGACTTCGCCGGGATGTTCCACGGCGTGGACGAACGGGTGCCGGTGGACGGGCTCAAGTTCGGCGCACGGGTGCTCGACCGGTTCATCGACCACGCCTGAAATCGGACGGGCGTGCGCATTCCACTGAGAAGAGTGAATGCACTCATACGCTCGTAGCCCCGGTGATCCCTCCTCGTTACAGGTGATGCGGTCCGCGGCTGGGACCGCATTTGCCTACTAGGAGGAACAATGATCAAGAAGGTTGTCGCCGCTGCGGCTGCTACCGGTGGCCTGGTTCTCGCGGGTGCGGGCCTGGCTGTCGCCGATGCCGGTGCCCACGGTGCGGCCATCGGCTCCCCCGGTGTCGCGTCCGGCAATGTCATCCAGGTTCCCATCCACATTCCGGTGAACGTGTGCGGTAACACGGTCAACATCATCGGCCTGCTGAACCCGGCCTTCGGCAACACCTGCGTCAACGGCTGACGCCTCTGAAGTTTTGGCCCCGGAGCGCATTTCAGCGCTCCGGGGCTGCTGGCTTTCCGGCCCGACTCCTCACCCTTCGACGTACGGGGCGGGGGGAGCCTGTACGGCCAGTACGTCGAAACCATCGCCGAAAACGTATACACAGGGGACGAATGCACATGCGACGACCGGCACAGGTCACCAGGAAGACTCTGATCACCATGGCTGCCGCGGGGGGTGTCCTCGCGATGGGCGGGGGCTACGCACACGCGGGTTCCGACGCCTCAGGGCATGCCGTGAACTCCCCGGGCGTGCTCTCCGGGAACAACGTCCAAGCGCCCGTGGACGTGCCCGTGAATGCCTGCGGCAACACGGTCTCCGTCATCGGCCTGCTGAACCCGGCCTTCGGAAACCACTGTTCCAACTCCTCGGACCACGGCGGCCGTCCGGGGAACCCGGGCCAGCCGGGCCAGCCGGGCCAGCCGGGCCAGCCGGGCCAGCCGGGGAACCCCGGCCACCCCGGGGGTCCGGGCCAGCCGGGCCACCCCGGTAACCCGGGAGAGCCGGGGAATCCGGGCCACCCCGGCCACCCCGGGCAGCCGGGCCACCCGGGTCACCCGGGGGGCCCGGGAGAGCCGGGCCAGCCGGGCCAGCCGGGTCAGCCCGGTAAGCCGGGCGGCGGCGGCGAAGAGCCGTGCGACGACGACCACCCCGGTAAGCCCGGCAAGCCGGGGGTCGAGAACCCGGACAACCACCCCGGGAAGCCCAGTACGCCGGGCAAGCCCGCCAAGCCGGGCACCTCGATCAGCCCGGCCTCGGGGTCCGTCACCCCGGTCACCCACCCCGCCACGGGAACCGGTACCCCCCGCGAGGAGATCGAACTCGCCGCCACCGGCGGCGGAGACGCCCTGACGGTGGGTGTCCCGCTCGCCGGCGGTCTGCTGCTGGCAGGCGCGGTGCTCTACCGGCGCGGCCGCACCGCCGCCTGAGGGCTGTTCACCACGCGGGCCCCGCCCCCGGGGCCCGCGTCACCACGTCGCACGGACCTGGCGGATGATCCGGCGGCGCAGACGTACGCGGCGGCTGCCGTCCCGGTGCAGACTCAGTCGGTCGAGCTCCCAGTTCCCGTATTCGGCATGATCGGTCAACAGGCGCGTCGCCTCCTTGCGGGGAACGCCGCGGGGCACATACACGTCGACAAATTCGTATTCCGGCATCGCATCTATTGTGCGGGCAGACCCCTGCTACGGATAGCGTCTGCTCTATGTCTGATGCCGCTCTGCCCACTGTTGCCGAGGTACGCGCCGCCGCCGAGGCGGTCAAGGCCGCGCTCGACCGTCACCTCGCCGCGGTCGAGAGCCGGATCGGGGACGAGGACCCCAACGTCTACGCCGCCTTCAACGAACTCGCCGCCGCGGCCGAGGAGTACGACGAACTCCTCTACGACCGGTACGACGAGGTCACCCCGTTCGAGATCCCCACGCCCCCCGAGGACGGTGCCCCGTACACCGGCCCGGCCGAGCCCGCCGCCTTCAGCGTGCTCATCCGCCGCGACTACGCCGTGGTCGAGCCGGCACGGCTGATCGCCCAGGCCGAGCGCGTCGCCGCGCACGACCGGGACGCCGAACTCGCCTTGGACGGTGGCACCGCCGGTGCGCTGGGCGTGCTCTTCGGGGAGTACGAGCCCGACGAGATCGCATCCCGCTACCGGGAGTTCGGTCTGGAGGAGGGCGATTCCACGCTGTGGATCGCGGCCTCGGAGGAGGCGGCGGAACCGGGGGAGTGGCTCGACTCACCCTTCGAGCACACGGACCCCGAGGATGTGCTGCACCGCTTCGACGTCAGCTCCGTCTTCGACGAGGACGAAGAAGCCGAAGAAGCCGAGGAAGAAGCGGACGAGGAAGAAGCGGATGGAGCGGATGGAGCGGATGAAGCGGACGAGGATGCGAAGCCGGGGCTGACCCCGGCCTGACCCCGGCCTGACCAGGCGGGATCCCCGCCGGACAGCGCGGCCCCCGCCCCACCGGGCGGGGGCCGCGTGTCACTCGGCCTGCTCCCGCGCCGCCGCCGTGAGGGCCGACAGCAGGCCCGTCAGCCGGGTCGTCCGCGGCTTCGGGAGCACCTCCGCCACCGCGACCGGCAGCGCCTGGTCGACGCCGTGCACCACCGACAGATGCCGCTCGGCGCGCCCGAACGCGGTGTACACCCAGTCCCGCGAGAGGGCCTGCGCCGCGTCTCCCGGCAGGACGACGACCACCGCGGGCCAGCGCACGCCCACGGCCTGGTGCGCCGTGACGGCCCAGCCGTGCCGCACCCGCGACTCGACCTGCTCCTTCGGTACGACGACCCGTGCGCCCGCGCGGTCCAGGTGCAACCCCTCCGCGTCGGCGGACACCACCCGGGCCGGCAGCGCCCGCCCCGGGGAGGGCACGTGGACGACGCGGTCGCCGGGGTCGAAGCCGCCGAACCGGCCGGGGCCGGGATTCAGCCGCTCCTTGAGGGCGGCGTTCAGCGCGCGGGTCCCCGCGGAGCCGCCATGGCCCGGGGTGATCACCTGCACGCTGTCCGCCGGGATGCCGAACGCCCGCGGCACCGACTCGGCCACCAGCTGCACGGCGCGGTGCACGGCCTCCCCGGCGTCGCGCACCGGGACGATGACGACCTCCTTGCCCGGGGCGTCGACCTGGTTCAGCTCCCCGACGCCCACCCCCGAGACCAGCTCGCCGAGCGGACCCGGGTCGGGAGTGCGGGAGACCAGCCCGGGGCAGATGCGGGCCGCCAGCACATCGGCGAACACCCGGCCCGGCCCGGCGGACCCGAGCACCCCCGGGTCCCCGGACAGCACCAGCCTGGCGCCGTCCGGGACGGACTCCACCAGCGCGGCCGCGGTCTCCACGTCCAGCTGCGGCGCGTCCAGGACCACCAGGAGGTCCAGCGCGAACTGCCCGTCCGCATCCCGTCCGGGCCCCTCCGCCCCCGACAGCAGGCCCGCCACGGTCACGGAATCCGGCCCGCCGGGCGCGTGCGCGGCCAGGCAGGCCCGCAGGCCCAGCTCCCGGGCGGCCGCCAGCAGGGCGAACGGCTCGGCGCGGGCTGCCTCGCCGCCGGTGTGGGTGACCAGGCCGTGGCGCGCGACCGCGCGGATCAGCTCGCCGGCGGACGGATTCGGCGCGGCCGCGGCGGCCTTCTCCCAGTCCGCCGGGCTGTCGAAGGTGTTGGCGAGGCGGGCCAGGCCGTCGGCCAGGCTCTCCTCGGCCATCGCGTATCCCTCCAGGCCCACCAGAAGACGTACCGGCTGCTCGCCTTCCTCGGATTCCGCGACCGGCGGGCCCAGCGGCTCGGGGAACACCAGCACCGCGCCCTCGCCGATGGCCTGCTCCAGTGCCGCGGCCGGATCCGGCACGGCGTACTGCGCCAGCGCCGACCGGAGGACGGGAGCCTCCAGCGCGGTGTGTCCCTTGAGCGCGGCCTGGGCGAGCAGCCAGCTCACCAGGGCGCCGGTGCGCCGCTCGTCCCCCGGACCCGCCTCGGGGCCCAGCAGGGCGCGCGCGAAGCCGTCCGCCTGGGTGGGGCGGACTCCGGCGACCGACAGCAGCCGCCAGGGGTCCTGGGCGAGGAGCTCGGCGGCGCCCTCGCCCAGGGCCGCCGCGGCCGCGCCGGCGAGCGCCTCGGGGGCGCCACCGCGGGCCAGGACGGCCCGTACGTCCTCGACGGCCGCCGCCGGGACCGCCGCGGGGGCGGCAGCGGGAGCCGGCATGCGGGGCGGCGCGGGAGGGGGGGCCGCCGTCTTGCGCGGCGCGGCCGGGGCCTCGTCGAAGTAGACGGCGGGGGGCTTCTCCCCGCTCTCCACGGCCCGTACGGCGGCCAGCAGATCGGCGGCCTTCCCGCTGAGCTTCGCGCCGGCCTCGACGGGGCCCTCCCGCTCGGCCTTGCGCCGGGCGATCCGCTCCCGCTCCACCTTCTGCGCGGCCAACTCGGCGGCGGCTTCACTGAGCGCGGGCGCCGTCCCGCCGGCGTCGGCCGCGGCGTCGCCCGTGCCCGCCGTGCTGGCCTCGGGCTCCGCCTCCGTCCCTTCGGCCCCTTCCGCCCCTTCCGCCCCTTCGGCGCCGGCCGCCCCCGGCTCGGCCGCCCCCGGCGGCTCCACGCCTGGGGCGGCGGGCGCCCGGGCGGGCGCGGGCTCCGTGGTGCTCGGTGCGGTCGGGGCCGACTCGGCGGCGGCCAGTTCTTCCGCTTGCTCCGTGGCAGCGGTATCGGCGGGCCGGCGGTCCGTACTCACAGCGTGCTCCAGTCCTGGTCGGGGTAGCGGTGGACGGGCGCCGAAACATCGTCCAGCGCCCGGCAGATCTCCTCCGGAAGAGTAAGGGCCTCCACCGACAGAGCCGCCGCGAGCTGCGCCGACGTCCGCGCGCCGACGATCGGCGCGACCACGCCCGGCCGGTCCCGGATCCAGGCCAACGCGACCTCCAGCGGGGTCACGGCCAGCCCTTGAGCCGCCGTCACCACCGCGTCCACGATCCGGCCCGCCGCCTCGTCGAGGTACGGGTCCACGAACGGCGCCAGGGTCTGCGACGCGCCCCGTGAGTCCGCCGGGGTCCCGTCGCGGTACTTGCCCGTCAGCACCCCGCGGCCCAGCGGCGAGGACGGCAGCAGGCCGACTCCGAGGTCCAGCGCGGCCGGCAGCACCTCCCGCTCCACGCCCCGCTGGAGGAGGGAGTACTCCATCTGGGTCGAGGCGAGACGGGTCCGGACCCCCGGGGCCGCGAGCTGCCAGGTCGCCGCCTTCGCCAGCTGCCAGCCGCAGAAGTTCGACACGCCCGCGTACCGGGCCCGGCCGCTGCTCACGGCCAGGTCCAGCGCCTGCAGGGTCTCCTCCAGCGGGGTCCCGGGGTCGAAGGCGTGCACCTGCCAGAGGTCCACGTAGTCCGTGCCGAGCCGCTCCAGCGAGGCGTCCAGCGCGCCGAGCAGGTGCCCGCGCGAGCCGTCGAACCGCCGGTCCGGATCGGGCACGCTGCCCGCCTTGGTCGCGACGACCAGGTCGCGGCGCGGGACGAGCCCGCCGAGCAGCCGCCCGAGGAGGTACTCCGCCTCACCGCCCCCGTACACGTCGGCGGTGTCGACGAGCGTGCCGCCCGCCTCCCAGAACGTCTTGACCTGCTCGGCGGTGGCTTCCTCGCCGGTGTCACGGCCCCAGGTGAGGGTGCCGAGGCCGATCCGGGAGACGCGCAGTCCGGTGCGGCCGAGATGCCTCTGCTCCATGAGCGCTGAGACTACTGGGGCACTGACGCGGAGGACCCTGGCGCGCTACAGTCCCCGCAGACGGACGTTACTGATCGGTAAACCGGTAAGGGGACGACACATGCGGCTCGGCATCAATCTCGGCTACTGGGGCGCGGGCATGGACGCCGACAACCTCGCCGTCGCCCAGGAGGCCGACCGCCTCGGCTACGACGTCTGCTGGGCCGCGGAAGCCTACGGCTCCGACGCCCCGACCGTGCTCGCCTGGGTCGCCGCCCAGACCGAGCGCATCGACGTCGGCTCGGCCATCCTCCAGATCCCGGCCCGCCAGCCCACGATGACCGCCATGACGGCGGCCACCCTCGACTCGCTCACCAAGGGCCGGTTCCGGCTCGGCCTCGGCGTCTCCGGCCCCCAGGTCTCCGAGGGCTGGTACGGCGTGAAGTTCGACAAGCCGCTCGCCCGGACCCGGGAGTACGTGGAGATCGTCCGCAAGGCGATGAGCCGCGAGCGCCTCTCGTACGAGGGCGAGCACTGGACCCTGCCGCTGCCGGGCGGCCCCGGCAAGCCGCTCAAGCTGACCGTCCACCCGGAGCGCGAGCACATCCCGCTCTACATCGCGGCCATCGGGCCGAAGAACCTGGAGCAGACCGGCGAGATCGCCGACGGCGCCCTGCTGATCTTCCCGGCGGCCGAGCACCTGGAGGCCACCGCCCTCACCCACATCCGAGCGGGCCGGGAGAAGGCCGGGCTGACCATGGAAGGCTTTGACGTCTGCCCCACCGTGCCGCTGGCCGTCGGCGAGGACGTGACCGGGCTCGCCGACATGTTCCGCCCCTACACCGCCCTGTACGTGGGCGGCATGGGCAGCCGGAAGCAGAACTTCTACAACCAGCTGGCCCAGCGCATGGGCTACGAGAAGGAAGCCGCCGAGATCCAGGACAAGTACCTGGCGGGCGACAAGACCGGCGCGGCCGCGGCCGTCCCGCACTCGCTGATCGACTCGACCACGCTGCTCGGCTCCGTGGAGCGCATTGCGGACGGGATGCGGGCCTACGCGGACGCCGGAGTCACCACGCTGACGCTGGCCCCTGCCGGATTCACGCTGGAGGAGAGGCTGACCGCCCTGCGCACCGGCACCGAGGCCCTGGACCGCGCCGGACTGGCCTAAGGCCCCGGCGGGGCCGGCGCCCGCCAGCGAAGCCGGACGCCGGGCGTCAAACGATGGACGCCGGGCGACGGACGCCGGGCGACGGACGCCGGGCGTCAGATGCCGGGAAAGGGTTCTGCGGCCGTGGTGGGGGCTCGGGGGGTCTTCCCCGCCACGGCCGACACAGCCAACAACGCCCCGGACACCTGCCGGGTTACGCGCCCGGGGCCCTCGTCGGGTTTCGTTCATTCGGACGAGTAATGCGACCTATCGGTTGCCCGCACCGCAGACCGGCGTTTGACTCGGTGCATGCTCTCTGCCAGCAGCCTGTTCCAGGAGATCATCGAGAACGACGACTCCTTCCAGCTGTTCTGCTCCATCGCCGCCGGCGGGGAGTCCCAGGGCGGCTGGGAGAACGCCCGGATCGCGGCCCTGGTGCCCGACTCCCTGCGCGATCTCGCCCCCAAGATCACCCGGCACGGCGCCGACGAGGACAAGCACGGGCGGATCTTCAACGCCCTGCTCCGCAAGCGCGGCCTGCCGCTCGTCCCCGTACCTCCCGAGACCGACTACACGATGCTGCTGGAGCGAAACGGCATCGGCCTCGCGCACGAGAAGCTGCGTCGGGAGGAGTCGCTGACGGAGGACGACATCGTCACTTACCTGGCGCACAGCCGGGTCACCGAACAGCGCGCCGCCGACCAGATGAACATGCTGGTCACCCACTTCGGGGACCACCCCGAGGTGGGCAGGGCGATCCGCCTGATCAGCCATGACGAGGACAACCACCTCTCGTACTGCCACGAGGAGTTGCTGCGCCTGGCCCGTGCGGGCCACGGCCGGACCATCCACCGGGTGCTGCGCGAGAGCGCGCTCGCGGAGATCGCCGTCTACCGGGACGTGAGCCTGGCCGTCATGGGCCACATGGGACGGTTGCTCCACTGGCCCGCGCCCAAGTCCGCCGTGCTCGCCGCCGGCATCCGCGGGATGTACGCGTACGAGCGGTTCAGCGGCTGGCACCGGATGGCCGGCCTGCGCATGCCGGAGCGGCGCGACGCGCTGGGCGGCGCACCGACGGCGGAACCCGAGTACGCCTAGAGCCAGCCCCGGCGCTTGAACAGCCGGTACAGGCCCAGGCACATGCCCGCCATGACCGCCACCACCGCCGGATAGCCCCAGCCCTGCCGGAGCTCCGGCATGTGCTCGAAGTTCATCCCGTAGATCCCCGCCACCATGGTGGGGACGGCCGCCATCGCCGCCCACGCGGAGATCTTGCGCATGTCGTCGTTCTGCCGGACCCCCATCTGCGCGAGATGCGCGGCCAGCGCGTCCGACAGCAGCCGGTCCAGGCCCTCGACGTACTCGTTCGCCTTCGTCAGGTGGTCGGCGACATCGCGGAAGAACGGCCGGGCGTGCTCGTGCACGAAAGGCACGCTTCCGAAGGCGAGGCGGTCCATCGGCTGGAGCAGCGGGCTCGTCGCCCGGCGGAATTCCAGCACCTGCCGCTTGAATCCGTAGATCCGGGCGGCGGTGTTCTTGGTGTCCGAGGCGTTCGGGGCGAAGACGTCGGCCTCCAGCTCCTCCAGGTCCGCCTGGAGTTCGGCCGCCACCTCGATGTAGTGGTCCACCACCGCGTCGGACACCGCGTACAGCACCGCCGTCGGGCCGTGCCGAAGGACGTCCGGCTCCTGCTCCAGCCGGCGCCGTACGGCGGCCAGCGGGGCGCCCTCGCCGTGCCGGACCGTGACCACGAACGAGTCCCCGATGAACACCATCAGCTCGCCGGTGGTCACCGTGTCCGTGGCGTCGTCGTACAGCACCGGCTTGAGCACGACGAACAGGGAATCGTCGTACACCTCCAGCTTCGGGCGCTGATGCGCGGTCAGTGCGTCCTCCACCGCCAGCGCGTGCAGGCCGAACTCCCGTCTGACGTGGTCGAATTCCTTCTCCGACGGCTCGTGCATCCCGACCCAGACGAAGGCGTCGCCGGTCGCTCGTGCCTCGTCGAGGGCGTCCGAGAAGTCCCGGGGCCCCTCGGCCCGGGCGCCGGACTTGTACATCGCGCAGTCCACAATCACCCGGGGCATTCTTCCCTGCCCACCGCCCGCCCACACGTCGGCGAGCGCGCCGAGGGCCTTTCCCGGCAGGCCGGGCATGATCCGAAAGGGACGGGCCTAGGCTGTACCCCATGGCCACGCTGATCCTCGTACGACACGGGCGGTCCACCGCCAACACCGCTGGACTGCTCGCCGGATGGACCCCGGGAGTGGCCCTCGACGACCGCGGCGCCGAGCAGGCGGCCGCGCTGCCCGGGCGGCTGGTGGGGGTGCCGCTCGCCGCCGCCGTCACCAGCCCGCTGCAACGCTGCCGGGAGACCCTCGCGCCGCTGCTGGCCGCCCGGCCGGAGTTGGCGCTGCACACCGACGAGCGGATCGGCGAGTGCCACTACGGCGACTGGTCGGGCCGCAAACTCTCCGAGCTGTCCGACGAGCCGCTGATGAAGATCGTCCAGCAGCATCCGTCGGCCGCCGCCTTCCCCGGCGGCGAGTCCATGCGCGCCATGCAGGCGCGCGCCGTGGACGCCGTACGGGAGTGGAACGCGCGGATCGAGGAAGAGCACGGGAGCGACGCCGTCTTCCTGATGTGCTCGCACGGGGACATCATCAAGTCCCTCGTCGCGGACGCACTCGGAATGCACCTGGACCTCTTCCAGCGGATCCATGTCGACCCCTGCTCGGTCACCGCCATCCGCTACACGCCCACCCGGCCGTTCCTGTTCCGGCTCGGCGACACCGGGGACTTCGGCTCGCTCATTCCGAGCCCGCCGGCGCCCGACGCGGTGGCCGCGGAGGCCGTGACATCGGAAAGAATGGCCGAAGACGCCGGGAACGCCGTTGTGGGGGGCGGCGCGGGAGCGGCGTGATCGAACGGCGCAGTAGGGTGGACTGGCCCCAAAGACACCAACAGCCACACGCGCGCAGCTCTGCCCCCGCCTCTGCCGCCGAGACTTGGAGACTGGACGTGCCCCGTCAGGTGTTCCTCTACGACCCGCCGGACCGTTTCGTGGCCGGCACGGTCGGTCTGCCGGGACGCCGTACGTTCTTCCTGCAGGCCTCCTCCGGCCCCCGCGTCACCAGCGTCTCCCTGGAGAAGACCCAGGTCGCGGCGCTGGCCGAGCGGATGGACGAGCTGCTGGACGAGGTCGTACGGCGCACCGGCGGCAATGCCCCGGTGCCCGCCGTCGCCCCCGCCGAAGCCACCGACACCGCGCCCCTGGACGTGCCGGTCGAGGAGGAGTTCCGCGTCGGCACCATGGCCCTGGCCTGGGACGGCGAGGAACAGCGCATGATCGTCGAGGCCCAGGCGCTCGTGGAACTCGAAGCCGACTCGGACGAGGACCTCGTCGAGGCGGAGGAGCGGCTGCTCCAGGACGAGGAGAACGGACCGCCCATGCTGCGGGTCCGCCTCACCGGCGCCCAGGCCCGGGCCTTCGCCAAGCGGGCCCTGGACGTGGTCAACGCCGGCCGCCCGCCGTGCCCGCTCTGCAGCCTGCCGCTGGACCCCGAGGGCCATGTGTGCCCCCGCCAGAACGGCTACCGGCGCCAGGCGTGAGCGCCACGGGGGAACGGGAACAGCTGCTCACCAAGGGTGAGCTGACCGTCGTCGGCCAGATCCGCGAGGCCTCCAACGCCGTCCTGCTGTGCACGGTCACGTACGAGGGCGTGAGCGCCGACTGCGTGTACAAGCCGGTCAAGGGCGAGCGGCCGCTGTGGGACTTCCCCGACGGGAACCTCGCCCGGCGCGAGGTCGCCGCCTACCTGGTCTCCGAAGCCACCGGATGGGGCCTGGTCCCCACCACCGTGCTGCGCGAGGGCCCCTACGGCGAGGGCATGGTCCAGCAGTGGATCGCATCGGCGGAACCCGAAGGCGACTCCCCGGCCGGCGGCCTCCTCGCACTCGTCGAGGGCGAGGAGGCGGGGGAAGGCTGGAAGCCCGTCGCCTTCGCCGAGGTCGGGGAGGGCCGCAGCGCCCTGCTCGTGCACGCCGACGACCCGCGGCTGCGCCGGCTCTCCGTGCTCGACGCCGTGATCAACAACGGCGACCGCAAGGGCGGCCACCTGCTGCCCGCCCCCGACGGGCGGCTCTACGGAATCGACCACGGCGTGACCTTCCACGCCGAGGACAAACTGCGCACCCTCCTGTGGGGGTGGGCGGGCGAGCCGCTGACGGACGAGGCACGCGAGGTGCTGGCCTCGCTCGCCGCCGAGCTGGCCGAGGGAGCACCGCTCGCCACCCGCCTGGCCGAACTGATCACCACGGTCGAGCTGGCCGCCGTACGGGAGCGGGTGGCGCAGCTGCTGCGCACCGGAACGCACCCGCAGCCCTCCGGGCAGTGGCCGGCGATCCCCTGGCCGCCGGTCTGAACCCGCCCGCCGCGCCAAGCACAGAACCGGCCGGATCGCAAGAGTGTCGATCAAGCCAACAGTGCAGGTCCGGTTCGTTCCCGGAACATGCGTCCGGTTAGTCTCGAGACATGCATGCCTGGCCCGCTTCTGAGGTCCCCGCCCTGCCCGGCAAGGGCCGCGACCTCCAGATCCACGACACCGCGACCCGGGGGACGATCACCCTCGCCCCGGGTCCCGTCGCCCGTATCTACGTCTGTGGAATCACCCCGTACGACGCGACCCACATCGGTCACGCGGCGACCTACAACGCGTTCGACCTCGTACAGCGCGTGTGGCTCGACACCAAGCGGCAGGTCCACTACGTCCAGAACGTCACGGACGTGGACGACCCGCTCCTGGAGCGGGCACTGCGCGACGGCCACGACTGGACCGAGCTCGCCCAACGCGAGACGGCCCTCTTCCGCGAGGACATGACCGCCCTGCGGATGCTGCCGCCGCAGCACTACATCGGAGCCGTCGAAGCCATACCCGGCATCGTGCCGCTGGTGGAGCGGCTGCGGGACGCGGGCGCGGCGTACGAACTCGACGGCGACGTCTACTTCTCGGTCGAATCGGACCCGCACTTCGGCGGCGTCTCGAACCTCGACGCCGAGGCGATGCGCCTGCTCTCCGCGGAGCGGGGCGGCGACCCCGACCGCCCGGGGAAGAAGAACCCGCTGGACCCGATGCTGTGGATGGCCGCCCGTCCGGGCGAGCCCAGCTGGGACGGCGCCTCCCTGGGCCGGGGCCGGCCGGGCTGGCACATCGAATGCGTGGCGATCGCCCTGGACCACCTGGGCATGGGCTTCGACATCCAGGGCGGCGGCTCGGACCTGGCGTTCCCGCACCACGAGATGGGCGCCTCGCACGCCCAGGTGCTGACGGGCGAGTTCCCGATGGCCAAGGCGTACGTCCACGCCGGCATGGTCGCCCTGAACGGCGCGAAGATGTCGAAGTCGAAGGGCAACCTGGTCTTCGTCTCCGCGCTGCGCCGGGCCGGCGTCGACCCGGCGGCGATCCGCCTCGCCCTGCTGTCGCACCACTACCGGGACGACTGGGAGTGGACGGACTCCGTCCTCGCCGATGCGGTGGCCCGCCTGGAGCGCTGGCGCGCGGCCGTGTCCCGGCCGGACGGCCTGGAGGCCGACGCCCTGGTCGAGGAGGTCCGCGAGGCCCTGGCGAACGACCTGGACGCCCCCGCCGCGCTGGCGGCCGTCGACCGCTGGGTGGAGCGTCAGCTCGCCTCGGGGGGCGACGACGAGTCGGCCCCCGGCCTGGTCTCCCGGACGGTGGACGCCCTCCTGGGCGTGGCCCTGTAGCCTGCGGCGCCGGGTCCGGGCGCTGCCCCGGACCCGCGCACCCCGCGCCCCCGCGCGACGCAAATTAGGAAGGCGGGGCGGCCGCCGGGGGGGCGGGCGGGGCGGTCGTGATTGGGTGGCGGGGGGGGGTGGCCGGAGGGCGGCACCGGCCCCGCCCG